>JACQEZ010000020.1:300000-469647 GCA_016200325.1 Candidatus Manganitrophaceae bacterium | reverse complement strand
GACGTTCTATCGACCGAATCAGGTCACCTGTCGAAGTACCATCCGCGGTGCTCTCCCGCGCGTGGTACAAGTTGTGACCGTAAGGGGGGAGCGGGGGGGATCTCCCCCCGGCTGCACGGGGAGGGCCGCCTGTGCCCGGAGGGTAGAGGGGGCCGGGCAGTCGGCCCCCACGGTGGGGGGTGGGGTAAAACCCCACGACCTTAATGCAGTAGGGGTCCGGGGCCAAAGCCCCGAATCCAAATTTTTCCTCGACATAATTTTGCTTCTCATTGGATCCTACGGAGGCAGAATCCATACCTGCATCTATCCAACGTCGGGGATATCCATCAGGAAGCGGTCTCTGCCACCGGGCTCGGCTGGGAAAGGGGAATGTTCACGGAGACGCGCGTTCCCCTCCCCGATATCCCGTGAATCTGAACCGTCCCCCCCCAGAGGAGCGTCCGCTCGCGCATCCCCAGCAGTCCGAGCGATTTCGAATTGGCGATCTCTTCTTCGCTGATCCCCTTTCCGTTGTCGCAGACTTCCAGGAGGAGGTGGCTGCCTTCCCGCTCCAGCCGGATCTTGACCTCATTCGCATTGGCATGCCGAACGATATTCGTGAGGGTTTCTTGAAAGATGCGAAACACCGTCGTCGAACGGCCCGGATCGAGCGTGATCTCTTGTGGGCAGGCGGTAAAGAGACATCGTATTCCGGTTCGGTTTTTGAAATCTTCGATCTGCCACTCCATCGCGGCGGTCAGCCCGAGATCGTCGAGTACCCCCGGTCTCATTTCGGTCGAGATTTTTCGAACCGATTGAATCGTCGTATCGACCAGATGGATCATCGATTGCGTCCGCTCTCGGAGGATCGCCTGCTCGGCCGACAAGCGCTTCAGCAGCCAGGAGAGGTCCATTCTTAAAATCGTCAGCTGCTGCCCCAACTCATCGTGAATCTCCCGAGAGATCCGTGTTCGCTCTTCTTCCAAGATCGTCTGCAGGCGTGTGGAGAGGTCCCGCAACTGTTGGCGTGAATGCCGCAACGCCTCTTCGGCCTGCTTTTGTTCGGTGATCTCCATCACCAGACCTTCCAAGGCGAGGAGCGCTCCTTCCGGCGAGAAAATTCCCCGTCCCTGCTCCCAGACCCACTTCTCTTCGCCCGAGGCGGCGATGATTCGATAAACGAGCTGGAACGGTTTTTTTTCTTGAAGCGCCGCTTGTACGTCGCTCCAGACCCGGTCCTGATGGTCCGGATGGATCAGCTTTCCGAAAGAAATTTTTTTATCTTCGATGAAATCGGCCGGACGATAACCGGTAAGCGGGTAGCAGCCCTCGCTGATGAATTCCGCCGTCCAGTCGTGATCGTTTCGGCAACGGTAGGCGATCCCCGGCAGATTGCTGATCAGCGTCGAGAGGGCGCGCTTGTTCTCCCGCAGCGCTTCTTCCACCTGCTTCTGTTCGGTGATGTCGCGGGTGACCGACAGGATGGAAGCGATCTCTCCCCGCTCATTTCTCAGCGGAACGGCGTGGGAATCCATCCAACGAAGGGTTCCCTGTAACCCAACCAGACGGTACTGCAGCCGCCCTGCCTCACCCCGGCAGAACGCCTGATGGGACCGAAGGAAGTCGGGCCGATCTTCCGGATGAACGACATCGATCAACTTTCTCCCGACGACCTTGTCACTCGACTCGGCTTCGACCATTCGGAGTCCGGCCGGATTGACGGCGAGAAGAGAGCCATCCAGGCTGACCGTCTTCACACACTCCGGCACGTTGTCGATGATCATCCTCAGACGGGATTCGCTCTCCCGAAGCGCCTCTTCTGCGCGCCGCCGGTCCGAGATATCATTGATGACGCCGATAAAATATTTCGGCTCTCCATAGCCGTCATATATCAGAGAGACGCTGAGATGCGTCCAGATCATTCCCCCTCCTTTGTGGAGATAACGCTTCTCCATCTCATAGGTCTCGATCTCGCCGGCCAACAACCGCCGTTTTAGATCGAGATTGGGCCCGACATCGTCGGGATGGGTGATTTGAGAAAACGTCCGGCCGAGAAGCTCTTCTTCCGTGTAACCGAGCAGGTCGATTACCTTTTGATTGACCTTCAGGAAACGCCCGTCGAGATCGAGCTGGGCCATCCCGATGGCGGCCCGGTCGAAGAGGGCGCGAAATCGCTCCTCCGTCTCCCGCAAGTCGGCGGTCATCACCGTGGCGAGATCGACGGCGCGTCTCTGGGACAATCCGACGGCGCGGACGACATAAAAAAGCGATACACTGATGACCGATCCACCGAACAATACAAAAAGAGGCAGGTACTCCTGAAGGCCCATTTTAAAATTCGGTTTGGTGGAAGCGTCGACGACCCATTGCCGCCCCGCCACCTCCACGACCTCCCTACGTCGAAAGCGAGGGTAATTGTTTGGAACCTTTGAATAGAGAATCTCGTCGTCATACAGCAACTGCGACGGTTTGACCGAGCGGTTTGGCTCTCCGTCGATGGACGGCTCCATGTCATAGATTTTGAAATCGACCTCCCGGCGGGCATAATCGCCCCAAACCTCTTTGAGCAATTCGGTCATCGAAAAAGCGGCGCTCGCAAAACCGAGCAAGGCGCGCCGCCGCTCCTCAACCGATTCGTGCGGCATTCCATATCGGTAGACGGCCAGCCGGATCGCAAAGCCGGACTCTCGCGGGAAAACGAGAACGATCCGTCCGGTGGCGACCGGCCTGCCACTGTCGCGCGCCTGCTCGATGACCAAACGCCGGATCGGATCGCTGCCGATGTCGAAGCCGAATTGCTCCTGATTTGAAGAAAAGGTCTCAAGATAGTCGAGCGGATAGTAGGCGTCGCGCTCTCCGGCCGGATGGATTGAAAAATCGAGATGGCCGTTTGGATCGACGCGGGTATCGCGCCTCACCCGCCGCTCGTATTCGACTTTTTCTGAATTGGGAACATAACGGGCAAACGCAATGTCATGGATACCGGGATAGCGTTTCTGAAGGTCGAGCTGATGGACGAACCCTTTCCACTCTGCGGGGCTGATCTCGTCATGAAGGGTGAAGAGGCCGCGGACCGCCAAGAGCGCGTCGATGTAGGCCTGCAGCCGCCGATGAATCGCCTCTTTCGCTTCGAGGACTTTTCGATCGAATTGTGCTCTGGCGGTCGCTTCGATCCGAAGAGAGGTGTAATGCCAAGCAATTCCGGTAAGGAGTAATGAGATGATCAGGAGGAGGGCCGCGGGGGCCGGGCCGAAGGAGGAGAGGGGCCGCAGGGAACGGGGGACGGACTCCTCTGCCTGCAGGTTCTTAACCGGCGGGACCCTCCGGTGCATCTATCGACCTCATGATGGTGAATGGTGATCCAGGTCTTCGAGTCTAACTCAATGGCAGAACCGCCACGCCACTGAGTATTACTACCGTATACAATAAAAAAGGATAAATATCAATCAAAAGATATTGCAAAAGATCTCGCAAAAGATTTGGGGGGAGAAAGCATTTTGATTTGCGGACAGCAAACTGAGAGTCGCGGGGTAAAACCCGACGACGTTGAGATCGTCGCTGGGCGTTTGGGGGCAACGCCCCCGTTCCAACACGCTTAATCTTAATGGAGCGACACCCTTGTCCGCGTTGATTCTATATTCGGCTCAATGAGAGAGGGTTGCTTTGGAGAATCCGAGAAGGGATGGAAGCGTTCTACCGATGGATGTCAGTCTACCCGCAGACGGTATCCCACCCCCATCTCGGTTAAGAGATACCGCGGGCGCGCGGGGTTTTCCTCCAGCTTGCCCCGCAGCTGTCGCATATAAACGCGCAAGTAAGGGGCGTCGTCCGCGTGGAGCGGGCCCCAGACCTCTTTGAGTAATTGACGATGGGTGATGACCTTCCCGGCATGGCGAACCAACACCGCGAACAGCTTGTATTCGGTGGCGCTGAGATGGATCTCTCTTTCACCGACGAAGACCTGACGCTTTCCGAGATCGACCCGCAAGTTTCCCAGCTGGAAAATCAATTCGCCCGCCTCGGTTCGGGCCGTCCGCCGGAGCGCCACCCGCATGCGCGCCAGCAGCTCTTCGATTCCGAAGGGCTTCGTCAGATAGTCGTCGGCGCCCAGATCCAGGGCGGTCACCTTGTCGTGCTCTTGGGACCGGGCGGTGAGGACGATGATCGGCCGGGAGGTCCACTCCCGGAGCCGCTGGATCACCTCCAGGCCGTCGATGTCGGGAAGCCCCAGGTCGAGCAATACCACATCGGGGTTCCATGCCATCGCCTCGGTCAGCCCCTCTTTTCCGTTCTTGGCATCGACCACCCGATAGCCGGCGCCGGAGAGGGTCGTCTGGATAAAGTGATGGATCGGGGTCTCGTCTTCGATCACTAAAATAATCGGCTCACGTTGTGTCATCGTCGGGTCGCCTGATCTTCCGCATCTTCGGCTTCGACCTGCGGCTGCTCGCCGGTGACCGGCAAGGCGAAGCGAAAGCGGGCTCCTCCGTCGGGGCGGTTCTCCACCCAGATCCGGCCCCCGTGCGCCGCCACGATTCCTTGGCAAATCGCCAGCCCCAACCCGACGCCGCGGGTCCGCTTCGGACCGGTCCGGTAGAACTTGTCGAAGATCCGCGCTTCCTCCCCTTCCGGAATTCCCGGCCCCCGGTCGGCCAGGGAGAGGATCACCTCCTCCTCACTAAATTCCGCCGAGAGCTCGATCGGACTGCCGGGCGGCGTGTACTTCGTTGCATTCTCGAGGAGGTTGATCAAGACCTCTTCGATCAGAACACCGTCCATCGGGACGAGCGGTCCGTCGGTCGGCACCTGCGTGGTGACGGGCCGATCGCCCAATTTTTTTTCAATCCGAACCAGCGCCGCCCCGACGACCTCTTCCAGCGGAAGCGGCTCTTTGCGAAGCTGGATGGCGCCGGCCTCCAACCGCGTCATGTAAAGGAGGTTATTGACCAGCCGATCCATCCACATCACCTCTTCATGGATCGATTGAATCAGCTGCTTCCGAGTCTGCGGATCGAAATCGACCCGCCCCTCGAAAAGGCTGCTGACTGCCCCTGCGATCGCCGCGAGGGGGGTTCTTAAGTCATGCGAGACGGCGCTCAGCAACGCGTTGCGCATCCGTTCGGCTTCGATCATCACCTGCGCCTGTTGGCCCGCTTCGGCCAACATCGCCCGCTCGATCGCGCTCCCCATCAAATTCGCGAAGGTCTCGAGCAGGTGAACCCGCTCCGGCTCCATAAACTGCCGCGCCTGCTCCGGCCGGACCGCCAATACCCCCAACACGCCGTGCGGGGCGACCAGGGGGAGAAAGAGCGCATCGGCGCCAGGGAGATTATCGGTCCCCATCCCGGCCATCTGCGCATGATCAAAGACCCACTGCGCCACGCCGACGTTTTTGTCGTCTTGAATCCAGGCGGCCTCCTCCCCGATCGCCGGTCTCAAATGGTTCATCTCGTCAGCCAGGAAGACCGCCGCCTGGCATTTGAAGACCTCGCTGATATGTCGAAGGGCAACGCGGGAGAGGCCTCCGACCAGTCGGGTCTGGGTCAGCTCCCGGCTCATCGCATAGAGCGCCCCGGTGCGCCGCTCACGGTCGCGGGCCAGTTCGGCCTGCTCGCGGTTGCGGATCGTCAGGTTGCTGATCAGCAGCGCCGTCAGCAACATCACCAAAAAGGTGATGAGGTATTCCGTGTCGGAGATGGCGAAGGAAAGGGAGGGGGGAACAAAGAAGAAATCAAAGGCCGCGACCGACAAGATCGAGGCGAGCACCGACGGGCCGCGCCCCCAGCGCGAGGCGACAAAAACGACCGCCAATAAATAAATCATGACGATATTGGTCGATGCGAAGGTCGGCTGCATCCAGGAGGCGATCCCCGACGCCGCCGCCACCATCAGCGCCGCCTTCAGATAGGCCGGCCAGCGGCTGGTCAGTCGAAAGATCCGCGCCGCCATCGAGCGGCTTCGGCCCGCTTCGCCGGTGATGACATAGACATCGATGTCGCCGCTCTCCCGGACCAGGTCCGAAACGACCGAGCCGAAGAAGAGCTCTTTCCAGCGGGGCCGGATGGTCTTGCCGACGATGATCCGGGTAACATTCTTCGCGCGCGCATAGCTGAGGATCTCCTGGCTGATTCGATGCCCGCTGAGGGTGACCGTCTCGGCGCCGAGCTGCTCGGCCAGCCGCAGCGCCTGCACCACCTGATCGCGCTCCGATTCGGGCCGGCGCAGATGTTCCGAGGTCTGGACGTAGGCGGCGATCCATTTGGCATGCAGCCCTCCGGCCATGCGGCGGGCCGTACGGATGAGCTTCCTCGCCCGGGCGGTCGGATTCACACAGACCATGATCGTCTCACCCGCCGGCCAGACCCTCGGCACCGCGTGGTCCAGACGATAGACCTGCATCTCCGCGTCGACCCGATCGGCGGTGCGCCGCAGCGCCAACTCCCGGAGCGCCGTCAGGTTTCCTTTCCGAAAGAAGTTGTGAATGGCATGCTCGGCCTGCTCGGGGACATAGACCTTCCCCTCTTTGAGGCGGCGGATGAGATCCTCAGGCGGGATATCAATCAGCTCCAGCTCATCGGCCTGCTCCAGGATGGAGTCGGGGACCGTTTCATGAACCGGAATGCCGGTGATCTGGGTGACGATGTCGTTGAGGCTTTCCAGGTGTTGAACATTCACCGTGGTATAAACATGAATGCCGGCGTCGAGCAACTCCACCACATCTTGCCAACGCTTGGCATGGCGTGCGACGGGGGCGTTCGTGTGCGCCAGCTCGTCCATTAAAATGAGGGTCGGACGACGCTTCAGCGCCGCATCGAGGTCAAACTCCTTCAGGACGGCCGATTGATACTCGACCTGCCGCGGTGGGAGCGCCTCCAGCCCTTCCACCAGCGCCTCGGTCTCTCGCCGTCCGTGGGTCTCGACCCAGCCGATGAGGACGTTGATCCCCGCCTCCACCTGTTCGTGGGCCGCCTCCAACATGGCGAAGGTTTTTCCCACGCCGGCGGCCGCGCCGAAGAAGACACGGAGCTTACCGCGCGCTTGTTTTTTTTCCTCCTCATGAACGCGTTTTAAAAGCGCGTCGGGATCGGGCCGGTGCTCTTCCATCATGCTTCCGTGATCAAGTTAGATTGCTTAAGGGGTCGGGCCACCCTATTTTTATCATAATTGGCCGAAAAAAACATGCCTGTCGGGTGCTAAGGAAGATCTCTTTTTTGAATAAACGCATCGAGTGTCAGATTGAGATCGAGGACATTGATGCGGGGCTCTCCAAACACTCCGAACGGCCGCCCTTCGGTTTTTTCATCGATCAAACGCCGGATCGTCTCCTCCCCGACGCCGCGGGCGGTCGCGACGCGATGGAGCTGATAGAGGGCCGAGGCAGGGGTGATGTCCGGGTCGAGCCCGCTTCCGGAGGCGGTCACGAGATCGACCGGGACCGGCACGGTATTTTCCGGATCGGCGGACTTCAATGCGGCCACCCGGTCGGCCACCGCCTTTTTCAGCGCCTCATTCGTCGGGCCAAGATTTGATCCGGAAGAGGCCGCGGCGTTATAACCGAACGGCGAGGTCGCCGACGGGCGGCCCCAAAAGTATTTCGGATCGTCAAACGGCTGACCGATCTGCTCGGATCCGAGCACTTGCCCCTCTCTCTCGATCAGGCTCCCTCCCGATTGATTCGGAAAAAAGAGCGAAGCGATCTGGGTGATGGCGAAAGGATAAAGCGCCCCGGTCAGGACGGTGATGATCAAAAACAACAACACGGCCGGTTTTAGTTCTTGCTTCCACATAAGTTCTCCTCATTTGTATGCGGGCCTGGTGATGGAAGAGATTAGTGGTCTCAGATCTTCACACCAGGCTGCCCCACGATCTATTTTGTATGTAGGGCCGGCACTGGAAGAAGTCTGTTGATTGTAGATCTTCACACCAGATGCGCCCTGCCCCACGCCCTACGCCCAGCCGAATGCAACCAGGATCATATCGATCACCTTGATTCCGATAAACGGTACGATCACCCCCCCGACGCCGTAGATTAGCAGGTTGCGCCGAAAGAGCGCCGCCGCCCAGACCGGCTGATAGCGGATCCCTTTAAGACAGAGCGGAATCAGCGCGACGATGATCAATGCATTGAAGATCACCGCCGAGAGGACGGCACTTTGCGGCGTCGCCAGTCGCATGATGTTGAGCGCCGCCAGTCCGGGATAGATCCCGGCAAACGCAGCGGGGATAATGGCGAAATATTTGGAGACGTCATTGGCGGTGCTGAAGGTCGTCAGCGCGCCGCGGGTCATCAAGAGCTGTTTGCCGACCTCGACGATCTCGATCAGCTTCGTCGGATTCGAATCGAGGTCGACGAGGTTCCCCGCTTCTTTGGCCGCCTGCGTCCCCGTATTCATCGCCACCGCCACGTCCGCTTGGGCCAGCGCCGGCGCATCGTTCGTCCCATCCCCGGTCATCGCCACCAGCCGTCCGCCGGTCTGCAGCTCTCGAATGAGTTTGAGCTTGGTCTCCGGCGTCGCCTGCGCCAGGAAGTCATCGACCCCCGCCTCCGCCGCCACCGCCGCCGCGGTCAGCGGGTTGTCCCCGGTGATCATGACCGTTTTAATCCCCGCCTTTCGAAGCTCCGAAAAGCGTTCTTTGATTCCCCCCTTCACGATATCTTTCAGGTAGATGACCCCGAGCGCTCTCGGACCATCCGCGACGACCAGCGGGGTCCCCCCTTTTTTGGCGATATTTTCCGCCGCGGCGCGAACGTCCGCCGGAATCTCCCCCCCTTGCTCTTTCAGCCATGCCTCGATCGCGTCGCCGGCCCCCTTCCGGATCTGCTCTCCCCCCGGAAGGTTCACCCCGCTCATTCGCGTCTGGGCCGAAAAGGGAACGAAGGTTGCGCCGAGCTCATGAATTTGCCGTTCTCTGATTTGATAACGCTGCTTCGCCAAGATGACGATGCTCCGCCCTTCGGGGGTCTCGTCGGCCAATGAAGCGAGCTGCGCCGCATCGGCGAGACGCTCTCCGCTGATCCCCCGGGCCGCGACAAATTCGGTCGCCTGACGATTTCCGAGGGTGATCGTGCCGGTCTTGTCCAGGAGGAGCACATCGACGTCGCCCGCCGCTTCGACCGCCTGGCCCGACATCGCAATCACGTTGGCCTGAACCATCCGATCCATCCCGGCGATCCGGATCGCCGAGAGCAGTCCCCCGATCGTGGTCGGAATCAGGCAGACCAACAGGGCGACCACGATGGTCACCGCCACCGGGGCCCCATGACCGGAGGCGGTCACGCTGTAAATCGAAAAGGGCAAGAGGCTGATGCAGACGAGGAGAAAGATGATCGTCAGCGCCGCCAATAGAATGTTCAGCGCGATTTCGTTCGGCGTTTTCTGACGTTTCGCCCCTTCAACCATCGCGATCATCCGATCGATGAACATCTCCCCGGGGTTGGTGGTAATCCGGACGACGAGCCAATCGGAGAGGACCCGCGTCCCTCCCGTCACTGAACTTCGGTCGCCCGACTCCCGGATGACCGGGGCGCTCTCTCCCGTGATGGCGCTTTCGTTCACTGAGGCGACCCCCATGATCACTTCCCCATCCGCAGGGATATCATCCCCCGCCTCCACCAGGACCCTGTCTCCCTTGCGCAAGGTGCTCGCTTGAACGGTTGAATATTTTTCCCGATTCTCCGGGGCGGCCAGCTTTTTGGCGGAAAGGTCTCGGCGGGATTTCTTCAGCGCCGCCGCCTGCGCCTTTCCCCTTCCCTCGGCCACCGCCTCCGCAAAGTTGGCGAAAACCACCGTAAACCAGAGCCAAATCGAAATCGTCAGAATATACCCAGCCGACATTTCACCTTTGCCGAACAGCGCCTGGATAAAGAGCACGGTCGTCAAAAGACTTCCGACCTCCACCACGAACATCACCGGGTTGCCGACCTGCTGGCGCGGGTCGAGCCGTCGAAATGCTTCGACAGAGGCTTGACCTAAGATCGCTCGATCAAAGAGCGGTCGGCTTTTTTTGGTTTCCTTCAGGGTCGAATCCATTTTAAACCCCTCCTTGAAAATATTCTGCGATTGGGCCGAGCGCCAGGGCCGGGAAAAAGGTCAGCGCGCCAACGATGATCACGATCGCAACCAGCCAGGAGATGAAGAGCGGCGTATGGGTCGGAAGGGTCCCCGGGCCGACCGGCACCTTGTTCTTTCGGACGAGCGATCCGGCCAAGGCCAACGTCGGGACGGC
Source organism: Candidatus Manganitrophaceae bacterium (assembly GCA_016200325.1). NCBI lineage: Bacteria > Pseudomonadati > Nitrospirota > Nitrospiria > Candidatus Troglogloeales > Candidatus Manganitrophaceae > Candidatus Manganitrophaceae bacterium. The sequence goes on along the minus strand of JACQEZ010000020.1, from coordinate 459,441 downwards.
GATCCAGAATCGCCCGATCAACATGACGAGCGCGCCGGTGAGATTGTAAAACGGCGTGTTCGCGTTGAGTCCGGCGAAGGCGCTGCCGTTGTTGTTTCCCATCGAGCTATAGGCATAAAGCGCCTCGCTGAAGCCGTGCGCGCCCGGATTGGCCATCGAAGAGACGCCGGCCGTCGTCACCGCCGCCATTGCCGTAAAGAGGAGGACGATGATCGGCATAACAAGGATCGCCAGCGACGCCATCTTCATCTCATACGCCTCGATCTTCTTGCCGAGATACTCGGGGGTCCGGCCGACCATGAGCCCTGCGATGAAAACGGCAATCACCGCAAAGATGAGCATCCCGTAGAGTCCGGAGCCGACCCCGCCGAAGATCACCTCTCCGAGTTGAATCAGCCAGAGAGGGATTAATCCCCCGAGGGGGGTGAAGGAGTCGTGCATCGCGTTGACCGAGCCGTTTGAAGCGGCGGTGGTCGCCGTGGCCCACAGCGCGGAGTTGATGATCCCGAATCGGACCTCTTTTCCCTCCATGTTGCCCCCCGCCTGCAGCGCGCCGGCGGCCTGGTCGACGCCGAGGGTTGCGAAAGCCGGATTGCCGTTCTGCTCGCTCCAGGCGCAGAGGAAGGTGAGCGGGATTAAGACGACCAGCATGGCGGTGAGCAGCGCCCAACCCTGCCGCGTGTCGCCGACCATCGCGCCGAAGGTATAGCAGAGGGCCGCCGGGATCAACAGAATCGCCAGCAGCTCCAGAAAATTGGTCAGCGGGGTCGGGTTCTCGAAGGGATGGGCTGAGTTGACGTTGAAAAAGCCGCCGCCGTTGGTGCCGAGCTGTTTGATCGCCAGTTGCGAGGCAACCGGCCCGACCGCCACCGACTGTTCGGTGAGAGAAACCTTCTCTGTCTTCGGCTGACCTTTTTCGTCGAGCACCGGCTTTCCGCTCGGATCGATCACCGGATTGTCGTAGCTCGTCGGCTGCAGCAGCTTCACGCTTTTATCGCTGCTAAACGTCTGAGGGACCCCTTGCCACACCAAGACCAACGCAAAAACGACGGAGAGCGGAAGGAGGAGATAAAGGGTCGACCGGGTCAGATCGACCCAGAAGTTGCCGAGCCCCTGGGCGGAACGGCGGGCAAAACCCCGCACAAGCGCGAGCAGGATCGCAATGCCGGTGGCCGCCGACATGAAATTGTGAACCGCCAACCCGAGCATCTGGGTCAGGTAGCTCATCGTCGACTCGCCGCCATATCCCTGCCAGTTTGTGTTGGTGGTAAAGCTGACCGCCGTGTTGAGGGCCGAGTCAGGTGACACCGCGCCCAGCTTTTGCGGGTTGAGCGGCAAGAGCCCTTGGAGTCGCTGCTGGAGATAGAGGACAATGAACCCGACGACGCTGAAGAGGAGCATCGCCACCGTGTAGCGCTGCCAGTTCATCTCCTCTTCCTCACGGACCCCGCAGAGCCGGTAGATCCGCCGCTCGATCGGTTGTAATAGACGGTTGAGGCCGGCCGGTTTCCCTTCAAACACCTGGGCCATGTACCACCCAAGCGGCTTGACCAGAGCGACCAAGGCCAAAAAATAAAGGGTGATTTGTAAAACGCCATTGGCTGTCATTAGAATTTCTCCGGTTTCAAAAGCGCATACAGGAGATAAACCAGCAGACCGATTGCAACGAGTCCGCCGATCAGATACATCGAATTCATCGCTTTCCTCCCCTTTTAAGGTCGCTTATAGCTTTTCCAAGCCGCGCAAGAGCGCCCCGGTCAGCCAAAAGAACAGGAGCGCGCTCATTAAATAAATTATGTCCCAGACGATTTCCATCGGGTCCTCCCCAGTGAATAGAACGATCTTAGCGAAGAAGGTATAAAAACGGGATAAAAGAGAGGGAGGTTCGTATAAAAATCTTATAAAAATGATGGAGTAATGAATTATGGAGGGTTTGGGTGTTTCAAGAAGGAGTTCAGAAGGAATTTAGATGGAATCGATCGGAGGAGATCCTATTTCGCCCGCTTCGCTTCCTTAAGGTAAAGGAGATCCATGGCATTGACCTGGAGCCCTTGAATTTCCGGCTTGATCAAGAGATTCTGCGCCGCGAAGAAAAGGGGGATCATCGGGGCCGCACGCTCGGTCAAGATCCGCTGTGTTTCATCATAGAGGTTGCGGCGCTTTGTTTCGTCCGGCTCGCTCGCCGCCTCCGAAATCAGCCGGTCATAATCGGCATTTTTCCAGTGGGAATAATTGTTTCCGCTCGTGGAGGTAAAGAGGTTCATGAAATTATCCGGGTCGGGATAGTCGGCCCCCCAACCGAGACGAAAAATCTGCGGCGTCTCTTCTTTCAGCCGCTTCAGGTAGACCTTCCACTCCATATTATCGAGTTCGATCGAGACGCCCAAATTCCGCTTCCACTGCGCCTGGATGTTCTCCGCGATCAGCCGGTTGGTTGGATCGGTGTTGAAGGCCAAGGTGATCGTCGGCAGCCCCGCCCCGCTGGGATGGCCCGCTTCCGCCAGGAGCGCTTTTGCTCTTTCCGGGTCGAAGCCGAGCCCGATCTTCGGATTGTATCCGAACATTCCCTCCGGAATCCAAGAGGTGGCGGGGATCTCTCCCCCTTTTAAAATTTTGGGAATTTCATTCCGGTCGATTGCCAGGGCGAACGCCCGTCGGACCCGAACGTCGTTGAAAGGGGCTCTCTCGATATTGAACCCATAATAATAGCCCCTCAAGAACGGCGCATGGATATAGTCGGGATGGTGTTGATAGCGGGGAATGGCGACCGGCGGGAGCGCCACCCGATCGAGGTGGTCGGTCTCATAGAGGGTCAGCGCGGTCGTCTCCTCCTCGACGACATAGAAGACCAGCCGATCGAGCGCCGGACGGCCGCCGTAATACCGATCGTTGGCATCGAGGGTCAACCGATACTCGTGCCGCCATTCATTGAGGCGGAACGGCCCGCAGGTGATCAGGTGCGCCGGCTCGGTCCATCGCTCTCCATATTGCTCGATCAGATCCCGCCGGAGAGGAAAGGTCGCCGTAAAGGTGGTGATCGAAGGGAAATAGACCGCCGGTTTTTTGAGATCGACCTGGAGGGTCTTCTCGTCGAGCGCTTTCACCCCGACCCGATCGGGATCTTTCGTCTCGCCGGCGTTGTATTCCGCCGCTCCCCGAAGGTCATATAAAAAATAAGCATATTCCGAGGCGGTTTTTGGATCGAGGAGGCGCTTCCACGAATATTCAAAATCGCCCGCAGTCACCCGCTTTCCGTCGGTCCAGAAAACATCCTCCCGAAGGTGAAAGAGATAGCGGAGCCCGTCGGGGGAAACCTCCCAGCTCTGGGCGATCGCCGGCCGGGGGCGAAGTTGCGGATCGTATTCCGCCAAGCCTTCCATTAAGTTTTCGATGACGCGGATCGAGACGTTATCGGTGGCGAGCGACCAGTCGAGGGTCGGCGGCTCCGAGGTGAGGTTCATCCGAAAGGTCGATTTTGGATCGGCTCTCTTTGCGGGGCCTCTCTCGAAGAAGAAAAGAATCGAGAAGAGAAGGAGCAATACCAAAGCGAAGATTTTCTTCATAAGGTTTTATGATAGGCAAATTCCATCGACATGTAAAGGGTTGATGAATGGCGGGGTCGATCTGATTTTAAAGTTCTGGAAGGCCCCTAAAACTGAATCGACGCGCGGAGAACCTCTGATTGCTTCACCTCGTACCGTTTTATTCTCCTCCTTTGCCTGCATCCCAGAGGGTGTAAGGAGGGGTAAGGGGAGGTAGAAGGATTAGAATTGAGAACATTGGAGCGGGGCTTCGCCCCACGCCCCACCGCGGGGGCTGCGTGCCCAGCCCCCTTCGGCTTCCCAGGGCACCGGGGGAGACCCCCGGACCCCACGGTCACAACTTGCACCACGCGCGGGAGTGCACCGCGGATGGTGCTTCGACAAGGTGACCTGCATTGGAAGGTAGTATGAGACGTCTGATTGGGGACGCGGGGTATAGCGGGCACAGCACGCCCTTGACGCGCAGTCGCTTACGACAAAATCAGATCAACAGCAATGAACTTGAAGCTTTTACCTCTTTAGCTGACTGCTGAGAGCTAAACGCTGATCGCTCTCTTTTCCCTCACTCCGCACTTCGCAATCCGCATTCCGCAATCGAAAGCCCCTTCTTGTCAAAGGTCATAAACTCCGCTATGATCTTTTTGATGATGCCGACTGTTTTTCTCACCCGGGTTCTTCCTGATTTGATCATGGAAAAGATCCGGCGTCATTTTCGCCTTCGATTCAACCGCGCCGACCGGCCCCTTTCGAAAAAGGAGATTCTCGCCGGAATAAAAATGGCCGATGGCTTGATCTCGATGTTGAGCGATCCGATTGACCGGGAGGTCATTGATGCCGCGCCCCGGCTTCGAATCATCGCCAACTACGCGGTCGGCTATAACAATATCGACCTAAAGGCGGCGGCCGAGCGGGGGATCGCCGTCACCAACACGCCGGGGGTCTTGACCGAGACGACCGCCGATCTGACCTGGGCGTTGATTTTTGCCGTCGCGCGGCGGCTTCCCGAAGCGGAGCGTCTCGCCCGGTCGGGAAAGTGGACCGGCTGGGCCCCGACCCAACTCCTCGGAAGCGACGTCTTTGGAAAGACCCTGGGGATCGTCGGGATCGGCCGGATCGGCCAGGCGGTCGCCCGGCGCGCCGCCGGCTTTTCGATGCGGCTCCTCTACCACAGCCGTAAGTCGCTGCCGCGCCGGGACGAAGCCGCGCTCAACGTCTCGTTCGTTCCGTTCTCCCGGCTTCTGAAAGAATCCGATTTCATCTCGCTCCATCTTCCCCTGACAAACGAATCGCACCACTTAATCGACCGAAGGGCGCTCGCGTCGATGAAGCCGACTGCCTTCCTCATCAACACCGCCCGGGGTCCGATTGTCGACGAAAAAGCATTGATTCGCGCCTTGCGGACGGGACATCTTGCCGGGGCCGGACTCGATGTGTTCGAAGACGAACCCTCTCTTTCGCCGGCGCTGCGGAAGCTCAACAATGTGGTCCTCCTCCCCCACGTCGGATCGGCCTCGCTGGAGACGCGGATTCGGATGGGAGAGCGGGTCTTGGAAAATCTGCTCGCCGGCCTCAGCGGGAAGCGGCCGCCGAATGTGATAGAATAAAGCGACTCTGATCTCGTGCATTTTTTAGGGAGGAAGCGTCGCCGATGAAAATTAAAGTTTTTCTTGAGATCTGTTCCGTCTCCATTTTCATCTTCCTTTTAGTGATTGCCCTGCCGGCCTGGGCGGTGAAGCCGCGTCCTCCGCTTCAACTCTCTCTGCAACAATCGTCTGTCTCGGAGCGGGAGAATCGGTTGACGATGGTCGCCAAGGCGAACGTCGATATCCGCGATGCGGTCCTCTCACTGGAACTCCCTTCCGGCCTCCGTCTGATCCAAGGGGCGGAGGATGGGTGGGAGGGATCCCTCAAAAAAGGGGAGATGCAGCAACTCGACTGGACCGTCCGAAGCGGCGATACGTTGCCCCGACAGGTGGTTGGAAAGGCGGTCATTCGACTGAATACCGGAGAAGAGTTCACCGAGAGAAGCGTCTTGACGCTCCACGAAGAAAAGAAAGACGAAAAGAAAGAAGAAGATAAAGACGAGCGGACCCGCTCCCCTTCCGTCAAGCGGAAACAAGGGGGAGAAAACATCCTCGAATTCAAAGGAAAATAACGAAGATGCTCGAACGTGTCTGCCTCGGGATCGTGCTGGGGCTCTCTCTTCTTTTGTCTTCCTGCGGCGGCGGAGGGGGCGGTTCAAAGACCATCGCACAGATCGAAATTACCCCGCAGCAGGGAAATGTCGTCCTGCAAACCACCCTCCCCTTTTCGGCGACCGCCAAGACCGCCTCCGGAGAGGTCGTCGACAATGTCTCGTTTGTTTGGCAGTCGCTCGATCCTTCCATCGCCAGCATCGATCCGAACAGCGGCGTGGCGACCGGACATGGGATCGGGGTCGCCACCCTCGTCGCGACGACGGGGACCTTCCAGGGAAGCGCTTCGATCGGCGTGGTGGCGGCCCAGTCGGGTCAGGGGAACCTTCACCTCTCCGGCACGGTCCGCTATGAGGACAAGCCCTATACCCTCAACGGGTTTACCGGCGAGATTCAACCGAAGGCCGTCCGCGGCGCCGCCATCAATGTGGTTGCCATCGATGGATTTACCACAATTTTTACCGGCGCCACCGATGCGGAGGGGAACTTCGATTTTACCGGCGTCAACAACACCGGCCGGCGAAGCGGGATCTACCTTCAGGTCTTGGCCAAGACCGAGCCGAACAATCCGACCCAGGTAGAAATCCGGAACAATCTAACCGATAAAGCCCTTTTCTCGCTCGCCTCCAATGCGATGGACGACAGCGGCGGAAGCGACTTTACCGGACTCGATGTGACCGCGGCCGCATCTTCCGGAGCGGGCGGCGCCTTTAATATCCTCGACGTCTTCTCGACCGCCAGCGAATTGATTCAGCGAAGCGGCGGCCCCTGTTCACCCCCTGCGACCGCCCCATGCGTCCCTCCCCTCCTCACCGCCTACTGGGAGCCGGGAAGCGCGCAAGGGACCTACTTCGACGATCAGCTTGATGCGATCTTTATCCTCGGCGGGGGCGACCCTCAAGGGGACACCGACGAGTACGACGATGCGGTGATCGCCCATGAGTATGGACACTTTGCGGTCCATCACTTCTCAAAAGACGACTCGCTCGGCGGGGAGCATTTCATCACCGACCATGATCAGGATGTTCGATTGGCCTGGTCGGAAGGATGGGGAAATTTTTTCTCGAGCGCCGTCCGGAAAAATCCGATTTATGTCGATACGGCATCCAAGGGGGCGACCTTCTCCTTTAATTTGGAGACGTATGCTTCACCCCAGACGTCGGCCTTGAAGAGCGCCGCCGTTTATACCACCAGCGAGATTGCGGTCGCGGGGGTGTTGTGGGATCTTTTCGACGATCCGACCCTGGCCGCCACGGTGACCGAACCGCACGACACGCTGGCGCTCGGGCTGGAACCGATCTGGCAGACCCTCCGCCGATTTACTTCCGGCATCCCCGCGACGATGGAATCGTTTGTGACCGAATTTACCGCGGTCGATCCCGGCTCCGCCGGCGGACTTCAAGCGATCCTTCAAGAACGAAAAATGGAGCTTTTACCCGACAGCTTCGAGTCGAATGAAGCGGCCACGTTTCTCGTCGCCAATGATGCGGACCGCCAGCTTCAGCATCACACCCTCTATCAAGCGGCTCCGGTCCCCCCGGAGAACGACGAAGATATCATCCCGTTCGATGTCGCCGGAGGGGTCCGGTACACGCTGGAGACGTTTACTTATAATGGCGCCGACACCCTCCTTTTCCTGAACGACCAGCCCGGCTCAGGCGCCCCGCTCAATGGCCTTCAGAACGACAACCGAGATGGCGGCGATTATCACAATTGCGGAATGAACACCTTGACGGGAAAGAGCAGCTGCCCCGACAACAATCGACTTACCCTCTCTTCTTCCCTCAGCTGGACCCCGACCGCTTCGGCGAGGCTCTATGCCCATGTGCAGCGCTCCCCCAATGCCCCGCCGTCGGCGGGACAATTCGGCTCGTATGACATTCGCCTGAGCAGCCCGTAAGAGGATGGATTTTAAATTTCGCCTTTGATGTTGCGCTAAGACGGCCGGCACAAGCGAGTGCCTCAGGGAATGCGCTGCAATTCAGCGCCGATCAGCGCGGCTCGGACGGTTCGCCTTTGTGGTGGGTCGTCGGTTCGGGGTGGGCATGTTCGTGGACATGATGGAGGCCGGCATGGTCATGCGGATGCTCATGCGTCGGCATCGGCTCGATCGGCGCGGAAACCTCTTCCCGGGCCGGCAGGCCGCTCTCCCGAGCGAGGTGATAAAGATAAGCAACCATGAAGAGCCCGGCGGCGACCAGGACGATCGTCGCGCCGGAGGAGACATTGAAATAGAAGCTGGCATACATGCCGATCACGCCGCAGAGGAGCCCGGTCAGCGTTGAGAGAAAGATCATCTTATTGAAGCTGTCGGTCACCAGGCGGGCGGCAACGGCGGGGATCACAATCGCCGCGGCGATCATCGTCACCCCCATCACCTGCATCGAGACGATGATCGTCGCCGCCAGGATCAGCGAGAAGAGCGATTCGACCCATCCCGACGGAACCCCGTAAATCCGCGCCACCTCGGCATCGAAGGTCGTGAAGAGAAACTGCCGATAGAAAATAAAGATCAGCAATCCGGAGATCACCGTCACCGCCCCGATCGCCCAGAGGTCCTGCGTCGAGACCCCCAGAATATTTCCGAAGAGCGCCGCCTCAAAATTCTTTGTAAAGCGGCGATACTGGCTGATGATCGCGACGCCGACGGCGAAGCTCGCCGTGGTCACGACACCGATGGCGGCGTCGGCGCCGATCTTCTTTTTCCGGGTGACGAAGTTGATCAACAGTGCCGAGAGAAATCCCCACAACCCGGCGCCGAGATAAAAATTCCAACTCATTACATAGCTGACGACCGCGCCGCCGAAGACGGCGTGGGAGAGACCATGACCGATATAGCTCATCCGCCTTAAAACAATGTAGACGCCGAGCAGGCCGCAGATCGCCCCAACCATCGAGGCGGCGATCAGGCCATGAACGAAGAATTCATATTGAAGGGGAGCCGTTAAGAAGTTCAATTCGATCCTTGCGTGGAAGAGGGGTGGAGATGCTTCTTGAAATGTAGGCCGGCCTTGGGGCTGTCGTCAACAAGGATGACCTCTCCTTGGCGAACCACCGACATCTCCGATTCGTAGGTGCGGGAAAGGGTGGCAGAGGTAAAAATCTCTTCGGGATGTCCTTGCGCGATGATGGTCTGATTGAAGCAGATCACCCAAGGAAGGTGCCGTGCGACCGCGTTCAAATCGTGCGTTGTCAATAAGATCGTCACCCCGCGCCGGTTTAATTCTCCGAGGAGGTGGAGGATCGCATGTTGGGTCTTCAGGTCGACGCCGGAGGTCGGCTCGTCCAGAATCAGAAGCTGCGGATTGCCGATCAACGCCCGCGCCAGGAAGACCCGCTGCTGCTCCCCGCCCGAGAGCGCTTTGATATGGCGCTGCGCATAATCGCCGATTCCCAGCTGATCGAGAAGGCCGCGGATTCGGGTTCGCTCCTCCCCGCTCAGCCAGGGAAGGCGCTTCGATTGGCGATAAAGCCCCATCGCCACCACCTGCTCGACCGTCACCGGGAAATCCCAATCGACCGTCTCGATTTGGGGGACGTAGCCGATCGAGGCGGGGGTCTCCTGAGAGACCTGGTTTCCGGAGACGATGACCTGTCCGGAGAGGGCCGGGACCACACCGAGGATCACCTTGAGGAGAGTCGATTTGCCGGTGCCGCTCGGGCCGACCAATCCGGCAAACTGGCCCGGATAAATCTGAAGGGAGAGGTTGCGGAAGACAACTTTCTTCTGATAACCGCAGGTGACCTGTTGAAGAGAAACCAGCGGTCTTTTTTCGGAGACAACCGCCATCTTAATCGAGGTCCTTCCCGGTCGTCGTGGCGGTCAGCTTCCCATGTTTGACCCCTTTGGTCGAAATCAACGAATCGGCGATTTTTTTGATCTCCCCGCTCCGCCCCCGGACCACCAGCACTTCGAGGCAGCGGTGCTCGTCGAGGTGGATGTGGAGGGTCGAGCGAATTAATTTCGAATAGTGATGCTGCAGGTCGGTGAGCTTCTCCATCAGCTCGTGGACCCCATGGTCGTAGACGATGGTGATCGTCCCGATCGTCTCTTTGTTTTCATCCCACTCCTGCTCGACGAGGTGATCGCGGATCAGATCGCGCAGCGCTTCGGAGCGGTTCGTGTACTTTTTCTCTTCGATCAAAACGTCAAATTGCTTTAAAAGCCCTTCGTCCATCGAAACGCCGAATCGGACCAATTTCGCCACGGAAAAACCCCCTTCAGAAAGATAACACCTTTTTTATAAGTGTGCTATAAGGCGTTTGAATTGTCAAGGTTTTTGATGCGCTAAGGGAGGTTTTTCGGGTCGATACCGGTCAACGCTTCGCCCTTTCCCCCCAAGACCGTCGCCATCGTCTTCACATCCTCTACCATCATCCCGATGTAGGTATGCTCGGGCGCTTCGGCGGCGCCGGGGAGGTCATCGTCACGGAGGGTGGAGACATACTTCACCCCGGCTTCTTTGCCGATCTGGTCGAGGATTTTGCTCGGAAAGACCTCAGATCCGAAGATTGCCGGGACCTTTTCGGCCTTCAGCTGATCGATCAGGCGGGCCATCTCCCGGGGGGAGGGCTCCGAGAAGCTCGACGGCTGGATGGCGCCGACCACTTTGCAGCCATAGCGGGGACAGAAATAGGCCCAGGAATCGTGGTAGGTCAGCAGCTTTCTATTTTGGGGCGGGATCGTTTCCATTGTCTTCAAGACCGCCTCATCCAACTTCTTCAGTCGCGCCAGATAGTCCGTCGTCCGCTGGTCGTAATACGGCTTGCCGGCGGGGTCGAGCGAGATCAGGGCGTCGCGGACCAGCTCCGCATACCGGATCGCGTGCGCCACACTCAGCCAGAGATGGGGATTGGGATTTCCATCCGACTCCGGAAAGCTGAAATCGAAGACCCACTCTTTCTTGCTGACCGTATTGTCGCCCAGCTTGAGGACCTTGGCTCCCTTCTTCCGGTTTGCTTTCGCCAACGTCTCCGTCGGCGTTTCCAAATTCAAGCCGTTGAAGATCAGCAGGTCGGCTTGGGAAAGGAATTTGATGTCCGACGGCGCCGGCTCGAAGGTGTGAGAGTCGGTCCCCTCCGGGATCACTCCATGCAGATCGATCCGGTTTCCGCCGACGTTCTTTACGATGTTGGTGAGGGGGGCCACGGTGGTCACGACTTTTAAGCTCCCCGCTGCTCGCGCCGCTGGTATAAATGCGATGTGTAAAATCAGCAGGAAGACAAAAAGAAGCCGGATCCGCTGTCTGCCTCGGCAACTGCGCCTTACCTTCGACGCCTTCGTCGTCGACGAACCGCTTTCAAAAGGGTTAGATCCCTTGGACATGGTTCCTCCCTCTATATAAATGAACTAAAATGACGATCTTCATCAGGCGGGCTTATTCTACCCTCTCTTTGCTTTTGAGGGAAGGGCCCTCCTTAAAAAGGAAAAAAATGATCTGGAGGTTCACTGGTCCAAGTTGGGGAAGGGTTTTAGGTCGTGCTCAGGAAGTGGTACGCGGCGTAGCGACACCTTTAATATGCTTTATGAGAGTTCCAATCCCTTTAGTGCATTTTTCTTTAGGACCGTTCGGACGGTCTCATGACAAATCGATTTTGCCAGACCTCGCTGTACCACCTCCTCCGCCAAAGCCGCAACGTCCAGCGGGGGTATCCCTGGGGCGCTGGAATTAGAGGCATACCTAACCTTCCTTCTATAAAGATCTCTTTAACTCCTAAGGTATCGTTTTAGGTTGCTTCGCCCTCTGGTATTCCTGGTGACAGGGTGGTACAATCTCACCTGAGGCAAAAAAGTCACCCACGACAAAAAAGCCAATTTAGAAAAACCGATCTCTCACACTTTACAAAGGAGAGTGACATGAAAGAGGATTCACATCAGCACAAGCCTTTAAAGCACAGTCATCCTCACAAACAGGATGAACATCATAAGCACGATCAAGAAAAGGGTGAGCATGCGCACGACCATGAACACAAGCCGGAGTCTCACAGCCACCCCCATGACCACAAAGAGGAACACCATCAACACTAATATAATAGCTGATTGAAGGAGACCCGGTTGCCGCTGGGTCTCCTTCTCTTCGCCCGGCAAGCCGACCCGCGCAGCCGGACGACCCGCCCCTACTGCAATTCAAATCGAAGTGCCAACTGAAAAAATCTTCTTCCTCGTCCGTAATTGAACGCTTGTTTCTATTTCATTTGAAGAATGAAACCGCTCTCCCGAAGGGTCACCCGGGTCCATTCGGTCTGAAGAATCAGGCGCTCTCCTAGGACGGTTTGAAAGAGGATCTTCCCTTCTCGGAATTCAATTCCGGTAACCCCTTCTAACAGAATTTTCTCTCTGCCGTCGTTCTCCAGCCAGATCTCGGTTCCGACAAGACGATGGGGACCCGACCAGATTTCGTCGGAGACCGTCTTGCCTTTGGGTTGGAAAATCGCGCCGATTTTATTTTGAAGACCTTTCTGGATATGTTGATCAGATGACATATCAACCTCCCCAAAAGAAAAAAGCCGCAACGGGAGAGAGGTCACTCTCCTCGTCGCGGCTTTTTTGTCTTAAACGACTTCTTTGCCTGCTTCGAGTTATCTCGATACTATACCGCCGCCCGTTCCGGACAGTACCGCAGCGGCACGATTAGCCACTGCTTACACTTCGGACACTTCGCAACGGTTCTCTTTGTCTTGAGATCCGTTTTAATGACGGCCGCCTTAATGACGGCCGAAGTCCCCTCTTCCAAAACATGGATTTGGTATCGACAAAAAGAGCAACGGCCTTGCGGGGTTAATGCCGCAGCATTTCCCTCCGGACCTATCAAACGATCTATCAACTGACCGGCCTCAATATCTCTTTTTGTGTCCCCTCTTAACCTTTGTTTCGCATCCCGGACGGCGCTAGAATCGGGCGGTTAAGGTGACCCGGAATTCACGCGGGTTCATCGGATGTAAATGGATATCATTGTATCCGCCATCATCCGAGCCGGGCGCTTCTCCTTGAAGCCGGGAGGGATAATAATATTCAATGTCACTTACCTTGGAATTGAACACGTTGAACACATCCAGTGCCAGCACCCAGTCTTTGGTGAATTCATATCCGACTCGGGTATCGACCGTCGTCGCAGAATCCGATCGGATGTTATTGTCTTCCGTCAGTGGACGGGGTCCGAAGTAGCGTAGCCGTGCCCCTCCCATAAATCCGGCCAAGTTATTGACAAAAATTCCGGCCGATGCAATTCCTTCAGGAGATTCCGGAATGTAGTGGCCGCCGGGATTATCGACAAAATATGACCAAGAGTAAGCAAAGTCGGCATCGAGAGTGAGCCACGGAGTCGGGGTATAATAATTTGCAAACTCGACCCCTCTTCGGTGACTCGGAGGACCTGCTTCCGTCCCGCCCGCATCTCCGACGAACGTCAATTCGGAGTCGAGGTTTAACACCCAGATCGTCAGCTCGGTCTGCAAGTGGGGAATAATCGCCGTGCGCGTTCCGATTTCGGCTCCCTTCGCGCGGACTAACCCATCGACTTTTTTAGCCGGTTCCCCTGTCGACGGATCAACGGAAATCGTGGTGCCCCGCCCGTCGTTGCTATGAAATCCATAACCGGCATTGACATAAAACTCTGTTTTTGCCCAGGGACCAACGATCATGCTCAGCTTGGGACTGACGATGGAGTCGCTGGCATTACCGGAATTCAACTCATTGTTGCTGATGACATGCCATTGATAAAAATCGGCCCGGACCCCGGCAATGGTCCGTAACTTTTCCATCCACTGGAATCGGTTCTGGAAGTAAACCGCTTCGCTCGTTTGCCGGACATGATCCTGGGAGACGGTGTCGAGGATCTGTCGCGCCACGGTGTGATAAAGTCCTACCTTGGCGATGTTGTCATTGCGGAGTTGAAGACCGATCGTATTGTCCATTTCATGATCGCCGATCTTCCCAAACCAGGTTTGGCTCGTTCTCAGGCCGGTGACCATTCGTCGGTCGGATTGCTGGATTTGATCGCCATTGATCGGGTCATTTAGAAAGTAGGTGAAATCGGACCAGAGATCCAAGCCGTAATCAATTGCATAGAGGTTGGCTCGGGTCACCGAGTTTCCTGCGGTTCGCTGCCACTCGCCCGCGGCACTGTATCGATAAGACTTTCCACCGTCGCTCGGATCCAGCGAGCCGAAGCGATCGATCAACGCGCATCCCCCGACGATACGGCATTGGACGGTGCCGATCGCCCGCTTGGCAATCTGATCGGTCGAATCCCAGTTTCCATGGTATCCCATCACAGTCATCGCAAACTGATTTTCCGCTCCCCCCCAGCTATAACGGAGCAGCCCATTGAGCTTTCGATAGTTGTCCGGATGTTCCCAAGGCCCATCATTGTAGAACCCTTCGAATGCGTAGAGGAGATCGCCCCTTCCGACATGAACAGAACCGGCCAGAAGGGCACGGCGATAGCCATCGGTCCCTGCTTCAAGCTTGAAAATCTGTTTTGGAAACACATTTGCACAAGGCATATTGGCCGCGCCGGCGGCGGAAAAGTCCCCGTTCTCCGCATAATAAGGACCTTTCATATATTGGATGCCGCTAATGACTTCCGGGATCATAAAGTTTAGATCGGAGTAGCCTTGGCCGTGGGCATGCGTCGGCATATTGACCGGCTCGCCACAAACGGTGGTGGCAAAGTCGGTTCCATGGTCAAGTTGAAAACCTCGCAGATAATATTGATTCGCCTTTCCTTCGCCGCTGTGCTGACTGACCTCCAGACCGGGAACCAGCTCCAAGACCTCTCCCGTGCGAGAGAAGGGGCGCTCTTCTATTTGCTTGGGAGTGATGGTCCCCTCGTTCGACGAGTCGGCACTGCCGACCAGATTCTCGGCGGAGTCTGTAACCTCTACCGTGTCCAGCGTCTGCACCCCACCGGCAAACACTTCCGGTACAAATGGATTACCTGCAAAAATCGAGACTCCAGTTACCAATTGGAGGAGGATTCTTTTTATTTTTTTAGCGGATGTAGCATTGCGTGACAAGAGTGTGTCTCCTTATCAGAATGTTTTTATTTTAAGTGCCTGGGTGGAACGCTCTAACTTCTCCGTTCCTTTTCCTTCTTTTCAGTTTCTATTGGATTGTCTCCGCTCAATGGATGGAGTGCGTTGTGGGAGACGGGGTGTTCATGTTCAATCGCCTCATGGGTATATTCATGTGCATGCTCACCCGGTTCTCGGAGTGAGCAGGGTGGTGGTGCATGTCTTTCGTGTGAGGATGGCTGTGTGTGATCTTTTTGTGAAAATGCCGGTGGTATGCTTCGTCACAGGCCATCATTATCCGCAATTTTGTATAATATTTAGGTGTTACTTGAAAAAATTTATTATCTGAATTGTATTACTTTTTTTAAAATAATAACACGATCAGATAAAAAGTCAAACTAAAAAATTAATCTATGGATTTATTGATACAGATAATTATCAGACGAAATCGAAGTGGGTCCTGGAGCGACATGGTCGCTTACTAGAAATGAGGGCACATTAAAAAGCTGGATTAAGTACGGGTGACATCAGGGAGTTGAAAGGGAAGCTGCGGATGTCTCTTCTCCCTTGGCAGGTTCTGTGACAAATGAAATTTTGGTTATACCGGTATTCTGGATCAACGCCATCAGCCGTACAACATGCTGATACGCCAGATCCCCATCCGCGCGCAGTTCCACGGTAGGCGGCTCCCCTCGTGATACTTGCTGTCGCAAGGCAAATTCCAGCTCGTGCCGAGTGATACTTTTACCGTCCAAATAAATTTCTGCGTCTCGAGCGAGACTAATCTTGATTGGATTTTGGATGCTTGATGCCGTGGTCTGTGCTTTAGGCAGGTTTATTTTTACATTGTGCGTTAACAAAGGGGCTGTGACAATGAAGATGATCAACAAGACCAGCATGACATCGACTAAGGGTGTCATGTTGATTTCACTCATTGGCTGGGGAGACCCTCCGCGCTCCAACTGACCAAATGCCATGGCTATCTCCTCTCCGCCGAGACGAGCGATCTCTCGGCAGCTTCGGAAGAAAGACGGATCAATACGTCATGGGCAAATCCATCCATTCCATTTCCAAGTACGCGAAGACGACGAACAAAACTGTTATAAGCGATGACTGCAGGAATCGCACAGGCAAGGCCGGCGGCAGTGGCAATGAGCGCCTCTCCAATCGGGCCTGCAACCACATCTAAACCGGCTGCCCCACTCTGAGAAATCCCTTTTAGGGCCGACATAATTCCGACGACGGTACCAAACAATCCGATAAAAGGAGCTGTATTCCCGACCGTTGCAAGGAGCCCGATCCCCGACTCCAAGCGTGTTGTACAATCTTGGATCGATTGACGTAACACCCGGGTCAATACGTCAGATAAAGATCCCTTAATTTCAGAAGGTCCATCAGGGTATTTTTGATAGTGCTGCAGTGCCTCCAAACCCTTTGCGGTAATAAATGCGAAGGGACCCCCCGCGTCGGATATCTTATTCCCCTCTTTCAAAATATCAAAGTCATCTTGCCAAAACTGCTGCGCATAGAGCTTATTTGCACGGCCCGCCCGCCAAAGCTCTAATGCCTTATAGATGATGATGGACCATGTGAGAACCGATAATGCGACCAGGAGATATAAAACACCGAGGACCAGCGGATCGGAATGCTGTAGACTTTCAAACCATTGAGACATTGCTATTCCTTATCTAAATTAATTAAGCCGAAATCGAATCGGCACGTCGACCCAGGCCGATACCGGCTTACTTCCTTCTCTTGCCGGCACGAAGGACCAGTCTTTAACCGCTTTCAGTGCGGCACCATCCAAAACCGATGCCCCGGAGCTTTGTGCAAGCTGAATAATTTCAGGCTTGCCTTGGGAATTAACCAGTACTCTGACAATAACGGTTCCTTGCAATTTTAACTTCCGGGCAGCCGATGGATAGGGAGGGATCGGATTCTTCAGGTAGTCTGCATCAAAAATAGGACCGGTCAGTTCTCCAGCATTTCCTTGGACCAGACTCGATACCGTATTACTTGATGCATTACCCGAATGTTCGCTCGGGACCCCTTGAGTAGAAGGTTCTGCAGCCGTTCCTTCTTTATTGGGACTAATAAATGGACCTGTCTCCTCCGACTGGGGAAAAAGAGGAACCGACTGAGAGGACTTGGTTTTGGCCTCCTCGATCTCGGCCGGCTTCACAGGCTCTCTCATTGTTTCCGGTTTCGGCGCCTCCTGTGGTTTTACTGTTGGTTTGGGCGCAGGCGCTTCTTTGACGGCGACTTTTGGCTTCGGCTGGGGAGAAATCGTACGCGGAACGGGTGAAATGGGAAGCGGTTGTGGCGGTGTGACTATTGGTTCCGGCGGCTTAACAAGATTGAACTCAAGAGGCCGTCGTGGAACATGGATCTTAATATCTCTTATGATTTGCAAGGCATACCAGCCTAAAACCAGATGGATAGAGAGTGAAGATAGAAGCGCTGCCAAAACAAAAGGATTTCTTTTGATCTGGCCCCCATCGGCACTGGCCAAGCTATTTTCGTATAAGGAAAAGCTCATTTGTTAACACATATTTTTTATTGTGATGCAGAAGGTAATATCTTTTTAAAAAAGATAGCACTACCTGATTCCTCTGTCAAGAAATAAATGAAGACCTGGATAAAAGATACTTTACATGTAATTTCAATTATTTAGCTTAGGTGTGAATGGGATAAATGACGTGATGATGGACTACCTTGAAAGATCCCAGAATAGCCTGATGATATACTCCCCGTTCGCATCGACGTTGAACGAATAATTCCCTGTCATTCTGTCAGACCTTGTTTGAACATCCATACCCAAGAGTTGAATATTCACTAATCCGACAGGAACACCGGCAGGTGGAGGACCGACCGGATCGTAGGTGACGCCGCTGATCGGGATGAAGAACGGTTGTAGCGAGATGCTTCTCAATTTTGTGTATGAGACCGCATCCGCATAGACGTCCACGATGCTATTCCCGGAGCCGCCGCCGGTACTTCGTACGATGAGTATTCCCGGCGGGACATTAAGGATCATAAACTTGCCATTCGACGTGGTGGTCGTTGCGTTGGGTAGGACGTGGCCTCCGGCGTCGAGATAACGGACTGTCCCCACCCGCGTTCCCTCCAAATCTCTCGCCTCTACACTAACACCCCCCGTCGAATTTTCTCGCCCCAACAGGTTTGCTACGTGTGAGCCGATAACCGTCAGATCAAAAAATCCGTCCCGATCCAGATCAGAGATCATCACGGCTTGAGGTGCGGTAAAATTAACTTCCCGGGTACCATCTCCATCGGTATCCCCGAGCAGAAGCGGCGTGGCCGCTGTGAATGTTCCATCCCCATTTCCAAAGAGAGGGAGCAGGGTACTGTCCCCTTGATTTACAACCGCTAAATCGATCCTCCCATCCCCATTAAATTCACCGATACTAATACTGGAGGGGTTGTTTCCAACAGGAATAGAAGGAATCGAATTGTGATTTGCATCCGTGAGCCGATCGAAACCACCGCTGGTATTTCCTGCTAATATCGTCAGGCTATTCTGAGATTTATTTAATACGGCCAGGTCCAAGCGTCCGTCCGAATTAAAGTCAGCCAATGTCATCGCCTCGGGATCCGTTCCTGCAGCAATAACGAGGGGCGATCCGGTGTTCGGGTCACTCAATGGCTGAAATGTTCCATCGGTGCTCCCCAACAAGACAGTAATCGTGCCGCTCCCTGAATTGGAAATGGCCATATCGAGACGTTGATCTTGATTAAAATCTCCGGCGACGATTGCCTTGGGCGAGCTTTCCACCCCATGTCGAACGATGCTGCTGTTCTGATAGATTGGATGGAATGATCCATTCCCATTTCCCAAAAGGACGATGACGGAGTTGTCTCCTTCATTGACGATGGCAAGGTCGGCAATATTATCGGAATCAAAAAATCCAACGGCCAATGCAACAGGATTATTCAGGGGGCTTGGGGCAAGTGGCTGCGGTTGTGGATCTGCATTTACAATGGGGGAAGCAACCGGTGTAAAGTTTCCATTCTTATCCCCAAGAAAAATGGCCAGCATCGGATCGTTCACATTACCTCCTTGGTAGACCACGGCCAAGTCGGCACTGCCGTTTCCATCGAAATCACCCACAGCAATCCCGGTCGGATTTCCCCCTATCGTTAATGGAGGCTTGGTATTCACAAAACTACCGTTTTCATCTCCGACTCCGAACAAAAGAGTCACCGTTCCAGCTGTTTTATTGGTCACGGCCACATCGACAAAGGTGTCTTTATTAAAGTATCCGAGGGCCGCCGCGTGCGTATCTGTTGCGAGACAGGTGCCGCAGATCTTTTGCATAAAGCTGCTTCGAACGGTGGTACCCGTAATGATCCCCTTCGTCCGGTCAAGGCTGACCCCGGTCTCCGCCGCGGCTGTATCAGTTTGACTGCGCGATACCGAGAAAAGGTCGAGGCTCGTCAGCGTATTAATCACACCGGAACGCGGAAAGAAATTATAGGTGTCATGGAATCCCTCTTTCTCCGCCTTAATAATAAATCGTCCGAATGTCTCCAGATTTCCTTGGTATGTCCCATTCCCGGCTACAGAGACAACGTCATTTCTTCCTAGAATTTTTAACCGAGACTGGTCGACCGAAGCGGCTGCCAGATCTGTTACGCTCCCCGACACCGAGATTTGAGCCGGAATCACCTTCGTCATACCGAACTCCAGATAAGTGACGCCGTTTTCAAAGACCTGAACCGTTGTATTCCCAGAGTCATCACCGGAGACGACTGAAAGGTTGATAATCCCTTTCGGAAGGTTAGAAACCCTAAACGTCCCGTCTGCTGAAGTGACTTCACCGCCCGCAAGTGGATTACCATTGAGATCGGTTACCCGCAATGTCACGTTCTGGGCTGTTTGTCCCGTCGTCTGATCGGTCAGTATTCCAAAGACCTCCCCCTTGCTGGAATCTGTGATGCCGGAGGTCGAAAGAATTAAAAGATTCTGTTTGGTCTCTTTATCAAGCATATTTACAATTTGATAGGTATCCGGAAATCCGGCTTTTGATAACTTAACCCGATATGGTATTCCTCCAATTAGAGGATAGCGATCATTGCTGTCCGAATTTTGAGGAATAGTATATTTTGCCGACGAATCACTTTTGGCGTCACTAACAAGGTCAAACGTGTTCTGTCCGTTCTGATTATATGGATATGTTCGAGGAGGGACACCTAGAAAGGTCAACCGTACATCTGTGGACTGATGATCACCTTCATCCGTAACGATGCCAGAGAGTGCCTGAGAAAGTCCGCTTCCTGTATTGAAGATATCTTGGACAAAAACAACACCGGGGAAAGAAGGCGCGACCACCCCTCCGCTGGAAACGCTGACCGTCGCACCCGCTCCGGTGGCAACGCTGCTGAGATAATTGACGGAGAGCTCTCCCTCGGGGAGGTTATATATGAAAAAAAGACCATTCGTGGCGGTCTGGTTCTTATCCGTTGGATCGGCGCAACTTCCCCGTGAACCGTCGACGTAAACGAGAACCGCTCCACCGGAAGCCACGAGGTCGTTTCCATTTCTATCTCTTACAGAAATTTTGGCGCAATGTTGCGGTGTTCCGTCTCCTGCCTTGATCCGTCCGGTGATAATGCCGAGATTCGGATTCACCGAAACTCCTCCACGCGAGCCAATTTCGGCCACATAACTACTGGAGTAACTCTCAACCGTCCGTGTGACATCCTGAATATTGCTCGCCGCCTGAAAAGGGGTGGTATTCAACGATTGGTAAGAGTCCCAATGGCCTGCTTTGCTGACTTTTATGAGGTAGTTGCCATTGGTGCCGATGGAGACGAGGGAGTAGAGTCCATTTGCATCGCTGGTTGTTCTTAATCCGGGGTCGTTGGTGCCCAAGATGGTTAAGGTCGCCTGGGGTACGGCAGTCGATTCATCCTTGGCTTCAATCACGCTTCCAGTCACACCGGCGGTCGAGATCGAAATGGGAACCACTTGAAGTTTTCCAACAGAAATCTTATCTGCAAAAACTTTGATCCGGCCATTTCCTCGGCCGCCGCGAGAAGCCCAGAGGTAAACATCTCCCGGGGGGAGATTGAAGACCGTATATGACCCCGCCACCGAGGTACCCTTATTATTCGAAAAATCCGGAACACCGCCCGGGCTGTTATAATAGATGCTCCCTTTAATACAAATATTATCAAGCGAGACACTCTCCGCCGGACAGACCAGACCATCCGGAAGGACCAGGTTATTGCCGACCCTCTTCCCTTCCATCCGAATGGCCAGGAGGTTCCCCGCTGCATCGGTTATTTTTAATGCGACATCTTGGACCGGGCTTCCATTGAATAATATTTGACCGCTGATAACACCGAGGCCGAGCCGCTGACTGTCTTGGGCGGCAGCCAGGAGGGTGAGCAGATCTGCTGAGGAGATAATTTGAAGATTTCCATCTGGATTGTCCCTTGTAATCGGTCCTGCGCCGGTCTTAAAGTCGAAAAGGTAAGTTTCTGAGAATGGAACATCCCTGACACCGCTTGAACTGGGCCCCCCCGGAAAAGTCTGGGAATTACAACCAGTAAAAAATAGCAGTAAAAGGACTGCGATATATACAACCGACTTCCTCATATAATTTCAGAAGCTGTAGGTTACATCCCAGAAGATGCGATCATTGTTATCGAAGAAGCCGACAAAATGAAATTCGCCTGGGAGACCCGTTCCTATTTTCCCTTCAAAAATGTCGACTCCAAATGAGACACGAAGGCGATCGGTAATGTTATAAATAGTTTTGGGCCTGATAAGCCAATCTTTATCGTTTAAAAAATAGAGGAGAAGCAGATTCGCAGACCAGACGTTATGAATAAATTCTTTGCGAACGAAAAGTGCCCCGACGGTATCTATCTTGTCTTGAATAATTTCATTTTGATAACCGAGGATATACTGTTGGATGGCAGCAGGAGAAACATCCATCCCTAAAAAATAGAGATCCATTCCAACCGCATACTTAACATAGTCTCTCTGCACCTCTCCTTCATTTGTTAATACGCCATCTCCGAGCCGAGCCCCAAAAACCTTACCGCTCACATAAGCGGCCTCCGCATTTAAAACAAACCCAGGGAATGTCTTAGAAAAAGTGGTTCCATAGATACGAAGACGGTTATACTTTGGCCTAAAATCGACGGAAGGCGAAAGCGCAAACTCTCCAGATCCTGCAATGGATCGGAATGAAGATGGAAAATCATCCCAGGTATAAAAATAACTGGCTGAGAGCTCAAAACCTGAGAACACACGCGTATATTTCAGTGCAACCTCGGTATTTTCAATGTTTTTCGGAAAATCGCTATAAGGCTGTTTCGGTTTTTCTAGGTCGGGAAGAAATCTAAACTGCTCCCATTCACTGGCGCGGGGTGCTGGACGATGCCCTCGCACCTCTGGAATGATGATCCCCTCGAACGTATTCGATCCTAAATAAAGATCTCCTTTAATCATAAAAAGAGGAATATATCGGTCATCGATGTCTCTTAATATCAATTCATAGAAATCGAGTGGGTTAATTTCATCTGTAACACGGGCTCCCTCAACGACGCCCCAGCGGACAATCTGCCTTCCGATGCGGAGGTCGAAGTTTTGAAAATTCATATCGAGATAGAGTTCCTTCAGCTCAACTCGATCCTTGACAATTTCAACGTCTCGAACGTTGTTGCTGTCCAGTTTGGAGACTTGCTCAGGGGACAATTGATCAAGCAAGATCGTCTCGGGCCCCTTTCTAGGACTAACGACGTCGACACTTTCTACGTCATATACCGCGTCGTAAAACGCGCGAATCCTTCCGGAAAGTTGGATTTTGGGAGCAATGCGATAGTGTCCTTCCAAGTGGAGAATGTTCAAAATCTTATCGAAGCCGGTGGGGGTCACGACCCGGAAGGCCGTCTCATTGCGCAGATACCCTCCCCATGTTAGATCACTGTTTAAATTTTCCCAAATTCGATTAAAAAGGGGGGAAGGCGGAGCGGGTTTATTTTCCGGGCCAGGTTGAACTTCGTGTTCCTTCCTGGGTGAGGGAGTTTCCTTCTGTTCAGGGGTTTTGATACTTGGGAAGATATCCTCCACATCCTGCCCAAATGCTGCTCCGTAAGACAGAATTATCAAGGATAGAAAACAAGCGTAAAAAAGTGAGCTTACATGGATGGAATCGTCCTGCCGGGTTGTCTTGGGATAGAATTCTTTTCCTAATGGCGAGAAGGGCATTTTTCACTCGAGGGTATACTTCAAAGGTATCAGACGACTTAAATGCTGTCAACATTTTAAGCCCTTGTTATTATTGGCTAATTTCAAAATGACCAATTCAAAAAGAGATTAATCAGTCTCTGGCTATAATCACCTAGAGAAGAGGCTTGTCCGGATAGCCTTTGCTCTACGGTTACCGCCCCCGATGTCAGATTTGAATAATTTCTCTGTTCTGTGTAACTTGCACCAATGGTCAGGTCGCTTTGTAGAGAATAGGACAGACTTAGATTTAAGCTATGAAAGAAGTTTTCGCGATGAATGAACTTCCCTTGTAATAACAATGCAAGTGAGTCAGGATTCGTGAATTGAACCCGCTCCAGATTGTACGAGACAGTCCCCCTTACATTGGATGTGAAGCTTCGATTATAAGAGATTCCCAGACCATGGGTGCTTGACGCCTGGTCCTTCAGCCTTGCATCATTACTGAGAAATCGATACGATAATGTAGAGCTGCTTATTCCCCAATCCTGTGTCATACCTAAACGGATACTTTGTCTAATCGCATTGAAGTTTTGATTTCCATACGATGCGAAATCATCATAGCTGTAGTCGAAACTCATCGTCGACGGAAAACTCCCTCTCTTAACAAGGTTGAAAAGGACCACTTGATCTAAACCGGTCGGACCACCCCGCGCAACTCCGAGGCTGGCATTGTAACCAAAAGAGAGAGAATACGGTAATCGATGAGAGACCGAAGTGATCGAAAAGGTTTCGTTGCTATAGATCGTATTCGATCGATAGAAAAAAGTGTTTTGGGTGCTTAACCCAATCGGCAATTGGTACCGTTGATCTTTCTTTAAATAATAGGTTAGAGAAACGCCCAGGTTTGATGAGAGGTCTCCCTGAGGCTTTGACGATCCGGCCGGATTGCTATTATAGCTAAGGACCACTTGGTTCAAGACGACATAGAGCCGTTTTGCGAGGGGGGTCAGCCGTTCCTTTATCCAGATCGACTCTGGAGAATCTTCCTTTCCGAGCAAGGATAGGCTTCCTTGGTAGATTCCTATCGCAACTTCGGTCTCTCCCATTTTCTCGTAAACCAACCCGAGGTGTTGGTTCGCTTGGATATGGGACGGGTTGATTTCTAAAACCCGTTTATAATATCGAAGCGCTTCTTTTTCATTTCCAAGATTTTCATAAGAATAACCGATCAAATAAAGGCTATTTATGTCGGATGGGTAAAAGCGGATGACTCTTTCCAACGATTCAATCGCCGCATTGTAATCCTGTTCGGCCATGTAGCGGGTGCCTCGGTTAAAATATCTTTTTGAATCCTTTTCATTTCGCATTTTTAATTTGACCCGTTCCAATTCGGACTGCGCATTTAGTCGAAGGGGGTCCGGAAGGGTATTTGTGGCCATTGCTGATTCAAATGCTTTTTTTGCATCCTCCCATTGGGAGGCAGAAGAATAGAGAAAACCCAATCGATATTGTGCCTCGCCATCCTCGGGATCTTGCAAAGAGATCGTGTTAAATTCAGCAAATGCCTCCGTCGTATCCCCGTTTTTCACGTAAAGAACACCGAGCCTCATTCGTATCTGAGTATTATCGGGTGCCAAGGAAAGCGCTTGCTTTAAGAGGTCGATCGCAGCCATCCATCGACCACTTTCTGTTTCCTTGTCCCCCTTTTTTATAATGGGAGTTGTCTTTTGTTCAATGCCAAAAATCTTCTCAGAAAGTTGCTTAAGCTGATCTCGAATCTCTTCGGTTGGATGGAGCGCATCTGCCTGTTTCAACCTTTTAAAAGCTTGATAGAGGTATCCCCTTTCCTCATATAGTAAACCGAGACGTTGATGAGCCAGTGCAAACTTGGAATCAAATTCAATGGTCCCAAGTAGCTCATTGATGGCCAAATCGATTTTACTGTTTTGATAGTACAATTCACTCAGACGATAATGTAATTCAGACTTCTCTGGATAAATGGCCACCGCTTGTTGTAGAAAAGAAAGCGCTTCCTCATTCTTCCCTTCATTTAAAGAGATCTGACTCCGCCGGTAGGCCTCTTCAGCATTAGATTGCGCTACGCTTTCAATCTGTCCTGCTCTGAAAATCAACTGCTCAAGCTCTCTACGAAACGGATCTCCTTTACCTAAAAGATCCCTGGCTTTTTCATACTCCGTTTTCGCGCGGCTGTAGTAACGGATCAGCTCATAAATCTGGCCAAGCCGTTGATGTGCCGCCGCATAATTTGGATCATTCTCAATTGCCTTTTTAAAAGAGATTTCGGCCAGATCCAGTCGATTCTTTTGTGCCCAGAGATTGCCCAAATTAAAATAAGCAAGACGCTGATTGGGATTGAGTTTAATCAATCCTTGAAGCGCTATAATGGCCGCATCAATGTTATTCTTTTCCATTTCTTTAAGACTTCTCTCCAGAAATGGTTTTTCTTCCAACTGATCTTCGACGGCATTTAGCTTTTCTTCGAGAGATTGCGCCTCCGATCCCTCTCTGTCCTCCAGAAAAAAAAGGGCCCTTTCCAACTCCGTTCTCGCTTCTGGGAGATCTCCTTTTAATTGATAAAGTTCTGCAAGTCGAATACGAGAATCGGTCAGACCCGGTTTAATGCGAAGCGATTCTTTAAAACTGTTTGTCGCTTCATCGAAGCGATTCTGAATCCCCAACACAACACCGAGTAAGTTGTATGTTTGTGCGTTGTTTGGTTCTATCGAAAGCATCTCTCGAAATGCGGCCTCCGCCTCTAAAAAGCTGCCTTTCCGAAGCGCCGACATTCCCCTCTCTGAACTCTCTTTGAAGAGGAGTGTATTTTCGAGATTTTCAATCCGTGTTTGAATTGTCCTCTCTTGATTCGGATAATTATTCGACAGATAGAGATAGGCCTCTTCGTATTCATTAATGGCCTCGATTAAATTGCCCTGACCCTCGTAAATTTCCGCCAGGCGAAGATGTGCCGCCACCAAATCAGGCTTGAGTTCCACTGCGATATTCAGCGTGCGGATTGCCAGATCCACTCTCCGCGTTGTCGCAAAGATACTTCCCAAGTTAAAATAAGCAAATGGATTCTCACGGTCATCTTTTAATACCGCACGGAAAAGGTCTTCTGCTGTCTTGAGGTCCCCTCTCTGCAAGGCTTCCACGCCTTTCCCAAACAGATCGGGAGAGAGCTCTTCCGAATAGCAGTTAGCTTGTAAAATAGGAGCGAGGGAACATAAAATTGAAAGGAAATATGGCAGGCAAAATAGAACTCTTTTACTCACATGCAAGACCCAATTTATATTGCCCTCCGGATGGCTTATTACAAGTGTGATGATCTCCCGGACCTTCAATATGATGAACTGACTTAAGATATTGAGATTTTCTTTGACTGATAATATTCCGAGTTTCAATACAGTTAGAATCAGCCTATCATAAGGCATGAAAATGTCAACGAGAGCGCCACTTTCTCGACGAAAGGATACCCTGATTAGATAGTCGATGTCGGAATCTTGGTTTTATGTATGAATTAAAATAAAGGAGAGAAAAACAGGCAGGGTGTTTCTAACTTGTTAATTCCCAATTCGGTTTCGGATTTAAACCAAACGTAGCGAAATGCTCTTGTTCCAGATGAATGAGACCCGCCATTGCAATCATGGCCCCATTATCAGTGCAATAACGAGCGGCTGGAATATAGGTCGCTACGCCCTCTTGTTTTCCAATCTCGGCAAATCGCTTTCTCAATAGAGTGTTCGCTGCAACACCCCCTACAAGCATCATACTTTTTGCCTTTTCATTCCTCACCGCTGAAAGCGTCTTTTCAATCAAGGCGCCCACAATGGCTGCTTGATATCCTGCAGCAATATCGGGATGCAGATGGACATACTCTTCAGGAGTTCTGCCCAACTTTGAGAGTGTATGCATCAGCGATGTTTTAAGGCCGCTGAAACTAAAGTCTAAATTGGCGGAGGACCGGTAGGGTCGGGGAAAAGAGATATGATTCGGATCTCCTTTCTGAGACAGACGGTCAATGATCGGTCCGCCGGGATATGAATATCCCAGCATTCTGGCTCCCTTATCTAAGACTTCCCCTGCCGCATCATCGATCGTCTTTCCAATCAATCGATAATTGCCTCGCTGAGGCATAAAGTAAAGATTCGTGTGGCCACCCGACACCACCAAAGCAACACATGGAAATTCTATATGAGGATGCTCAATAAAAGTAGAAGAGATATGTCCTTCCAAATGGTGTACGGCAAGAAGTGGAACCTTTAAAGCGTAAGAGAGAGATTTTGCAATTGAAACACCGACCAACAATGCTCCGACCAAACCGGGTCCTGCCGTAACCGCGATCGCGTTCACCTGCCCATATGAACAGCCGGATTTTTGAATGGCTTCGCGGATCAATGGTCCAATTGTTTCGACATGTTTCCGACAGGCCAGTTCCGGTACCACTCCTCCATACTTACGATGGAAGTCCACCTGAGATGAGAGCAAATCGGAGAGGATGACACCGTCATCTTTAATGAGTGCGACCGCCGTCTCATCGCAAGAAGTTTCAATTCCTAAAATAATCAATCAAAGACCTCGGAGTTCTTTCAGGCGGGATCGGACTTGAGGAACAAGGTCGCTCTGGGCTTCACCTTGTAGATCGATAAAAAGTTGATATTCCTTACGAGCCGTTGAAAAGTCACCCTTTCGCTCTAACAATGTCGCATAATTAAGATGAAATGCCGCAATCTCCGGCTTGATTTTTATTGCTTTTTTATAATGAATGATGGCCTCGTCAATGAAACCCATTTGATCATGAATGAGACCGATATTATTCTCAGCTTCTGCATATTTCGAATCGAGATGGATCGCCTCTTGATAATGACTTAAGGCTTCCTTTGGTTTTCCTTGTTGCCGAATGACCAATCCTAAGTTATTGTGCGCAATCGGAGAAGATGGAATTAATTCAACTGCTTTTTGGAATGCTTCATACGCATGATCAAATTCTCCCTTTCGGTAAAAATTTATTCCATTCTTTAACGCTCTTTCGCCGTTTGCATTTTCCGTTTTAATCTTGATCTGACCTTCTTCTGCTTGCAATACCGTTGCAGAAGTATTTTGTTGAGAGCGCTTTTTCTCAAAATCGATTTGAGACGGCGATATCGCAACACTAGGCCCGCTCTTATCGGGAGGTCGCGACACGTTGATTGCCTTATATTGATAGGCGAAGAGAAAAGATAATAAAGCGAGAAAGGAGACTCCAATGGAGATCCAAAAATATGGACGCGACTGCGGTGTGGAAATCGTCAGGTGAAGTACCCGTGGCGTCGACTCTTGTTTCTCTGCTTCCCCTTCAGTCGCCGCTTTCTTTAAAGCCTCATGAATCAGGCTCATTGAGCGTCTCCAGATACCTGCACCACTCCAGGGCCTATAAAAGAATACGGTATCGAAATCTCTCTCGATACCGTATTCCACGACCCATTATTATCAATCAAGTAGTATTACACCCCAGCCATCGCTTCTTCTTCAACGAAGGAAGGCGCATTATCCTTAAGAACGACCTTAATTCTCTTGGCATCCTTAATGTGTCCCTTGATGATCTCCTCAGAAAGAAGATCTTCAATATTCTTCTGGATGCAACGACGCATTGGGCGAGCGCCATAAGCCGGCTCGTATCCTTCATGAATCAACCACTGTTTCACCTCTTCCGTCAGGTCGAGGTGGATGGCCTTCTCAGCCAATTTCTGGTTCAACTCATTGATCTGGATATCGACAATTTTCTCAAGGTGTTTCTTCTCAAGCGGATGGAAAATGACGATATCGTCGATCCGGTTTAAAAACTCCGGATTAAAAGCGCGCTTTAGCTCGGTATGAATGGCGTCTTTCATCCTAGAAAGCAGATTTCCATCCGACGTTCTCTGAAAGCCAAGTGTTCCTGTTTTATCTACCATCCGGGTCCCTAGATTGGAGGTCATGATCAAAACAGTATTCTTGAAATCAATCTTACGTCCCAAGCTATCTGTAAGACACCCATCATCGAGCACCTGAAGCAGCAGGTTAAACATATCCGGGTGTGCCTTTTCAATCTCATCGAAAAGAACCACGGAATATGGTCTCCTTCTCACTTTTTCGGTAAGCTGCCCACCTTCTTCATAACCGACATATCCCGGAGGGGCTCCGACCAATCTCGAACTTGAGAATTTTTCCATATACTCGGACATATCAATTCGGATTAACGCATCATCGCTATCAAATAGAAATTCAGCGAGCGCTCGAGCCAATTCCGTTTTTCCAACACCGGTCGGTCCAAGAAAAATGAATGAACCAATTGGCCGACGGTTACCCTTCAAGCCGGCCCGAGATCTCCGAATCGCCCTTGCCATTACCGAGATTGCTTCTTCCTGTCCCACGATTCTCTTATGGAGTTCATCCTCCATATTGAGCAATTTCTTTGATTCTTCTTCTTCCATCCGGAAGAGAGGAATCCCGGTCATTTTTGAGACGACATAAGCAACTTCTTCTCGGCTAATGCTCGGCTTATTCTTCTCTTGATTCTTCTTCCACTCTCTCTTTGTTTCCTCGACGAGCTTTTTCAGCCGTTCTTCTTCTTCTCGGAACTTTACCGCTTCTTCAAAATTCTGCAGACGGATGGCAAGATCTTTCTCCCGTGAAACTTTCTTTGCCTCTTGCTCAAGAGATCTTAGATCTTCCGGACGTGAGTACGCCATAAGCTTCGCCCGCGAGCCAGCTTCATCAATCACATCAATCGCCTTATCGGGAAGGAACCGATCTGAAATGTAACGGTCAGACAAGCGGACTGCTTCTTCCACCGCATCGTCGGTGATAGAGACGCCATGGTGTTCTTCATACCGATCTTTGAGTCCCTTAATAATCTGAATGGTCTCTTCCGGCGAGGGAGGCTGAACAAAAATCGGCTGGAACCGACGCTTAAGAGCAGAGTCCTTTTCAATATGTTTTCGGTACTCATCAAGGGTGGTGGCGCCAATACACTGAATCTCGCCCCTGGAGAGGGCCGGCTTCAACATGTTGGAGGCATCAATGGAGCCCTCCGCCGCGCCGGCACCAACCAAAGTATGGAGTTCGTCAATGAAGATAATAATATTCCCCGCGGTCACAATTTCTTTCATGACCACTTTGAGGCGCTCTTCGAATTGCCCACGATACTTTGTACCTGCAACCAGGGAACCAAGATCAAGCGCAATCACCCGCTTATTCAAGAGCGTATCGGGAACATCCATTGTGACAATCTTCTGTGCCAGTCCTTCAACGATGGCGGTCTTACCGA
This sequence comes from Candidatus Manganitrophaceae bacterium, assembly GCA_016200325.1. Lineage (NCBI taxonomy): Bacteria > Pseudomonadati > Nitrospirota > Nitrospiria > Candidatus Troglogloeales > Candidatus Manganitrophaceae > Candidatus Manganitrophaceae bacterium. The sequence goes on along the minus strand of JACQEZ010000020.1, from coordinate 429,177 downwards.
CACCCGATTCCCCGATTAAAACCGGATTGTTTTTCGTCCGACGGCTTAGAATTTGAAGCACTCGTTCAATTTCGTCGTGACGGCCGATGACTGGATCTAAAGTACCCTCCGCCGCAAGTTGGGTTAGGTCGCGACCAAACTCATCCAGTGCGGGGGTATTGCTCTTTTTATCTTTTTCGCGGGGTGTTGTCTTACGAAGAAGGTTAATCGTCAGCTGCCGTGCTGTTAGAAGGTTGCCGCCTAAGCTCCGGACAATTTTTCCGCCGATTCCCTCTTCTTCTCTTAACAGCCCCAACAAAAGATGCTCACTGCCGATATAGTTATGGCCGAGAAGCTTTGCCTCTTCTACGGCATATTCAATGACCTTCTTAACACGCGGAGTAAACGGAATTTCACCAAAGGTCATGGTGTTGCTCCCGCTCGGCAGATTTCGCTCAATCTCTAAACGAATCTGCTCGACCGACAGCCCCATTTTTTTGATTACGGCAAGAGCAATTCCGTCCCCTTCTCGCAACAGGGCCAAGACGAGGTGTTCTGTTCCCAGGTAGTCATTCTGATGTCGCTCAGCTTCTTCACGGGCAAGAATGATGATTTTTCTACCTCTATCCGTAAATTTCTCGAACATCCCTCCTCCTTCTCACCTGAGCTTTTTTCGAGCTTTTTTCAAGGACTTATTAAGACTTGTAACGACTATAACCTTACGAATTCATTCTAACCCGCTAGCCCTGGGTTGTCAAGGGATTTCTGGGAAACGAGGTTGACAAAACCCCTTGGATCGATTAACAATGGCGGCAAAAAGAGACTCCTAAATGCTTCACTTCGAAAAAGAAATTTCCATCCTCGAGCAAGAGCATCTTCTTCGGAGCCTACTTCCGATTGATTCGTTCTCCCCGACAACAATTGATCAAAACGGGAGACGACTCCTTCTTTTTTCTTCAAATGATTATCTTGGATTAACCACTCACCCCGCTCTGAAATCAGCCGGGATCGAGGCGATCCAAAAATGGGGAACCGGTGGAGGGGCGTCCCGCTTGATTTCAGGAAATCTCCGCCTCTATACGGAACTGGAACAGCGCCTCGCGAGACTGAAATCAACGGAATCGGCCCTTGTCTTCCCCACCGGATATACAACAAATCTAGGTGCACTGGGGGCCTTTATTCAAAAAACCGATCTCATCCTCTCCGATCGATTAAACCATGCGAGTCTCATAGACGGCGCGCGTCTGTCAGGCGGCACATTCCGTGTTTATCGACACAAAGATACTGAACAGTTACGAAAATTGCTGAGCCAACGAAAATCGACACAGCGATCATTCATCGTAACGGACGGTGTCTTTAGTATGGACGGAGACATCGCTCCCCTGCCTGAGCTTGCCACTCTGGCGGAAGAATTCGACGCCCTGATTTATTTAGATGACGCCCATGGAACCGGGGTATTGGGACCCCATGGGGGGGGGACCTGCGACCATTTCCAAGTTTCAAATCGTCGGATCATTCAAATGGGGACGCTCAGCAAAGCCCTCGGTGGACTCGGTGGCTTTATCGCAGCGGACCGTCTTTCAATCCAATATCTGATCAACAAGGCGCGTCCATTCATTTTTACCACAGCCCTTCCACCTTCTGTTGTAGCCGTCGCCATCGCTGCCCTCGACTTGATTGAGCAAGCGCCGGGAATTCGCCAGCGACTCTGGAAGTTGGCAAACCACTTTCGTTATCAAGCTCAGCAACTCGGTTTTAATATTTGCGGCAGTGAGACACCGATCATTCCTATTCTCATCGGGAAGGCAGAGACGGCTCTTGTCTTTTCTCAAAAATTGCTGGGTGAGGGAATATACCTTCCTGCTATTCGCCCGCCGACCGTTCCGGAAGAAGGCAGCCGCCTCCGGGTCTCTATTATGGCAATCCATACGGAAGAACAAATTCAAACGCTGCTGAGCGGGCTCGAAAAAATCGGCAAAGAACTCCGAGTCATCTAAATCATGTCAACTTCCGTTACCCTTATTACAGGTGGATCCGGCGGCCTTGGTCAAGCCCTCTGCCACTCGCTTTGCGGCGTCGGACCTATCGGCATTCATGTTCACTCCAATATCGAGAGGGGAGAAGAGAGCCTCCGACTCCTAAAAGCGGCAGGGACCGAATCGACACTCTTTACGGCCGATCTACGCGATTCTAAATCTGTTAAGAAAATGTTCGACGACCTCTTGATGAAATGGCAACGTCTCGATCTGCTGATCAACAGCGCCGGGGTCATTGACGACCACCTCTATGCAACATTGAATGAAGCAGCCTGGGATCATGTATTGGACATTAATTTAACGGGGGTCTTCTACTGCCTTCGGGAGGCCGGACGGATCATGAAAACGCAGGGGGGTGGACATATTGTCAATGTCGCTTCGCAGAGCGCTTTTACAGGGCGGATCGGCCAGGCCGCCTACACTGCGTCGAAGCGGGGCCTCATCGCACTGACCCACTCTGCAGCAAGAGAATGGGGAGCCTATGGAATTCAGGTCAACGCCGTTCTGCCCGGCCTCCTTGAGACCAGCATGAGCGCTTCTCTAACTCCCGCTCAAAAGGAAAAAATTGTAAATGAGAATCTATTAAAAAGGCCTTCCACCCTGCCGGAGGTCTCAGGATTTATTCGCCACCTTGCCCAAATGAAGCATGTATCCGGTCAGATATTTAATCTCGATAGCAGGATCTACTAGTCTCATGGAAGAGGGAATTTTTATTGCCGGAACGGATACGGGCGTCGGAAAAACGGTCATTGCCGGGGCGATTGCCCGTGCACTTTCCTTGACCGGTGTAGATGTCGGAGTCATGAAACCGGTTGAAACCGGATGCCAGAAGAAAAATGGAAAGCTGGTTCCATCCGATGCAACCTATCTGAAGGCCGCCGCCCGCACAAGGGATCCGATTAAATGGATCACTCCTTACCGCTTCCAGTCCGCGCTGTCGCCCCGCGCCGCCGCTCTCCAAGAAAAAAAAGAGATCAAGTTGGAAGAGGTGCTCCGGGCCTATGATCAACTCCGCCGGCGTCACGCTTTCATCATCGTTGAGGGAGCAGGCGGACTCCTGGTCCCCTTAACGGCTCATCTCGATCTTCTCGACCTCATCACGTTGCTAAATCTCCCTGTTCTCCTCGTCGGCAGGAGCGGGCTCGGAACGCTGAATCACACGCTGTTGACACTCCGCTGTGGATCAACGGCGGGAATTCGATTTACAGGAATCATCTTCAATCAAATCACCCCATCCCGCTCCCTGGCCGACGAGACCAATCCAGCCAGCTTGGCCGAGCGGACCGATATCCCTCTGCTGGGTGTCCTCCCTTATTTCAAAAAAAGCGGAAAGAAAGAAAGGGAAATTGAAAGATCCGAGAAGTTACTCATGGCAAATCAGCTGTTGAAGAGGACGGTGCTTGGCTGGACGTACAATCGTTCTAGCGACTCTGGTGAGAGTGGGACCGGAGTTGGTCTTCTTGAATAATCTGAATCAGGGTTTCAACGATTTTCGGGTCAAACTGACTTCCGGTGCATCGGCGTAATTCGGCGAAAGCGATCTCCATCGGCAAGGCTTTTCGATACGGACGATCTGAAGTCATGGCATCGAATGTGTCTAGAATCGCGATAATCCGAGCGCCGATCGGAATTTCTTCCCCGGAGAGTCCCTCCGGATAACCCTTCCCATCAAAGCGTTCCTGGTGGTAATAGATAATTGGAACGACCGGATTCAGGAAATCGACCCCTTTAATGATTTCGGCGCCCAACATCGGATGGTCTTTCATGACTTCATACTCTTTATCTGTTAATTTACCCGACTTGTTCAAAATCAATTCATGAATACCGATTTTACCGATATCATGAAGGGCCGCGCCATAGCCGAGATGCCGTTTCTCTTCTGTAGAGAGTCCCAATCGCTCGGCGATCGCAAGCGCATACTGGACCATCCGATCGCAGTGTCCACGTGTATAAAGATCTTTTGCCTCTATCGCCTGGGCCAAGGCCTTCATCGATTCAAAGTGCGATCTCTCCAATTGATCGAACAGCTTAGCATTCTCGATGGCAATGACCGCTTGCCCAGAGAGGATAGAGATCAATTCCATATCACTCTGGTTGTATGAAACATTTCCTGCATGTTTAAAAAGACTTAAAACCGCAGATATTTTTCCTTGATAAGTCAGTGGAACTGAAATAGACGATGAGAATCCCGACCTCATTAACAAAGCGCCCATTTCGAAATCGAAACCTTCTCCTTCCGTACAGACGATCGCCTCCATCCCCTCCGCTGTTCGTCGTCCGATCTCCTTAATTAAGTGGACAACCTCTCCAGGAGAACCCAGCTGAGGGAAAGAAGCCCGGATATCAAGCGTGCCGGTCTCATCGTCTTTTGACAGGAGAACCGCCAGATCCGACTTCGTCTCCCTAAAAGCAACTTGGACGATCTGCTCGAAAAGGGCGGCGGGATTCACCTCCAACAAGAGATTCTGACTGATGTCGAACAATGGCATCAAGAGCTTGAGTCGGAGATTTTCCTTCATCAAACGATTCTTTTCCAGCGTTTCCTGAATCGCCTGTAAAAGTTCTTGTTGAGTGAAAGGTTTAACGATGAAGGCCTGGGCGCCGACATGAAGGGAGTGAATGGCTTGATCGAGGCGCCCATGTCCGGTGATGATAATGGCGGGGAGGTCCTGCTGAAATTCTCTAATCGACTGAAGAAGCTGAAGACCGTCCATCTCCGGCATCGAGATGTCGGTCATCAAGAGATCGAACGTCTCATTCTCGATGGCTCGCAGCGCCCTGCTGGGGCTGTCGACACAGGTTGGTTGGTAATCATGTCTCGTTAAGATCTCTTCACATAACAGGCGGATATTCGCTTCATCGTCCACCACCAAGATCTTTTCTTTTGCCATCTGTATCTCAGCGTTGATGAGTGAAGTCAAAGAAATCTATGGAAAGGAACCTACGAAAGACGAATACCGGCGTAGTAACAACAGTTGTGGTCGTCCAAATTATTGATAAAGGAGCGCTCCTTCCCATCTTTGAAAAGGATTCGAACCATGCAGAGCCCTCCCGACACCTCAGAGTTCCGTTCTTCTACGACCATGCCTCCTCCCCATTCGGGGAACTGGCCATGGACGACCCGATCTCCCACTTTCAAATAGAGTCTGCGTACCATGACCTTCAACCTTTAAAGGAAGGTTATCCCCTCCTCTTTTGTTTGTCAAGATAAAGCTTTTCCAAAGCGTCTAAAGAGGCCGAGCCACTCTTCCACATTGGACTGGAGCTTCCCGGCAACCGCCGAGATCACTGCAACCCCGTCGGCTCCGGCCAGGATCAGCTTAGAGAGGTGGGCTCGTTCAATTCCCCCGATCGCATAAACCGGAACCCGAATTTTTTGTTTGATCGCCGTGATCGCCTCCACTCCGACCGGCGTCCGGATGTCGCTTTTTGTTTTGGTTTTAAAAATCGGTCCGAAGCCGATGTAGTCGGCCCCTTCCTCCTCTGCACTCACCGCTTCGTCCAACGTATGGGTGGAGATGCCGATGATCGCTTCATTCCCTAAGATTTTTCTCGCAACCCAGAGCGGAAGGTCCTCTTGTCCCAAATGAACTCCGTCCGCGCCGACCGCCAACGCCAGGTCGATCTGATCATTAATAATCAACGTCGCCCCGTATTCCAAAGTGATCCTTCGAAGCTGTTTAGCCGTCTCATACATTTCACTCCGCGGGCTCTTTTTATCTCGGTACTGAATCAGGCGCGCCCCTCCTGACAGGGCCTGCCCGACCGCTTCTAAAAGGAGCTTCCGAGCTTCTGTACCGGTTGGAAAAGGCCGAGAGATCTCTGTCGATTTGGGATAAAGGATCGGATCTGTAATGAGGTATAACGGAAACATCGTTTACTTCAAAGGAAGGGGAAGAGAGGAGAGAAACCGCTCCACAAAATTGGTTGAAAATCGTCCTTTGATGAAGGCGGGATCTTCAAAAATCCGCCTGTGGAGCGGGAGGGTCGTTCGGATTCCTTCAATCATAAACTCGGAAAGCGCTCCGCGCATTTTTGCGATCGCTTCATCGCGGGTTTCGGCATGGACGATCAGCTTCGCAATCAAAGAGTCATAAAACGGTGAGACCACCCCGTTCATATAGATCGCCGAATCGACACGCACTCCCGGTCCTCCCGGAAGGTGAAAAGAGGTAATCGTCCCAGGAGAGGGGGTGAATTTTTCGGGATCTTCCGCGTTGATTCGGCATTCAAAACTGTGGCCGCGCATCTTAATCTGGCTCTGCTTATATTCAAGCGGACGCCCCGCTGCAATTTTAATCTGCTCTTTAACGATATCAATCCCGCTGACCATCTCAGTAATCGGGTGTTCAACTTGAATACGCGTGTTCATTTCAATGAAGTAGAAGTTATGATCTTTGTCGAGAAGGAACTCGACCGTTCCCGCGTTGACATAGTGAGACGCGGCCACCGCCTCGAGCGCCGCCCGTCCGAGTTCTCGCCTCAATCGATCATCGACCACAGGAGAGGGGCATTCCTCGATGAGCTTTTGATGTCTCCGTTGGATCGAACAGTCTCTCTCTCCGAGATGGATCACCCTCCCCTTCTCGTCGGCCAAGACCTGCACTTCAATATGGCGGGGATCGATAAAATATTTTTCGATGTAGACGCCATCATCCCCGAAAGCGGTCTTCGCTTCCAACTGGGCGGTCTGCAGTGATTTGCCGAGCTCTTCTTGTTTATGAACCACCCGCATTCCCCGCCCACCGCCGCCTGCAACCGCCTTGATGATCACCGGGTAACCGATCTTTTTTGCGACCTCGATCGCTTCTTTTTCGTTTGTGATCTTTCCTTCACTCCCGGGGATAACCGGAACCCCCTTGCGGATCATCGTTTCGCGCGCCTTCGCTTTGTCCCCCATCAGGCTGATACATTCTGGAAAAGGACCGATGAATTTAATTCCTGCCGATTCGCAGACCTCCGCAAAATGGCTGTTCTCTGCAAGAAATCCATATCCGGGATGAATCGCTTCTGCTCCGGAGATCTCCGCCGCACTGAGGATATTCGGAATATTTCGATAGGAAAGAGCGGCGTCCGCCGGGCCGATGCAGACGCTTTCATCTGCAAAACGGACATGCAGGGAATGGGCATCGGCGTCCGAATGAATGGCCACGGTTTGGATGCCGAGCTCTCGGCAGGCACGAATCACTCGGAGGGCAATTTCTCCCCGATTGGCGATTAATATCTTTTTGAACACCGCAGTTTACCTATGAAAAAGGACATTGGAGATCGGAGCACCCGAATGGGTCGTTCATAATGCATCTGCGTGAGCGGTCTTTGCGGACGTCGGATCATCATGCGATATAAGGTAAGAAGAGAGTGGCGAATCCGATAGAACGCGTCTATCAACGACCGTTAAAACTCAGAGAGGTTCAATTCGAAAGAGTGGTTTTCCATATTCCACAGCCGTTCCATCTTCCACGCAGATCTCAACGACTTTCCCGTCGACGTCTGATTCAATCTCATTCATCAACTTCATCGCTTCCACAATACAAAGAATTTGTCCCTTTTTTACCGTGTCCCCGATTTCCACATAGGGATCGGCATCCGGAGAGGCCGCTTTATAAAACGTCCCGACAATCGGGGAGCGAATCACGGTATACCGCCCGGTCTCCCCTTTCGAATCGGTTTCCGCAATCGGCTCTCTTTCCAAATGCATGGGGGCCGGAGCGACTGAATCCCGTTCCCTTGATGGGAAGAGGGCTTCCTTGCGGAGGCGGATTCTTTTCCCCCCCTCTTCCAACTCAATCTCCGTCAATGCCATTTCGGACATGAGGTCGGCCAGTTTTTTTATCTCACTCAGATCCATTCCACTCTCATCCAGGCCCTAGAGTCGAACCCAGGTCTCCTCTCATCAGGCATCGCATCCACGACTATTTAACCCGTTCGACGTAGGTGCCGGTCCGCGTATCGACCTTGATCATCGTTCCTTCCTCGATATAGAGAGGCACCTTCACCGTTCCACCTGTTTCCAATCTGGCCAGTTTGGTTCCGCCGGTCGCCGTATCCCCTCGAATGCCGGGAGGGGTTTCAATCACCTTCAACTCAACGAACAGAGGAAGATCAACCCCCAGCGGCTTTCCTTGATAAAAAAGGATTTTCACCACCATATTCTCTTTTAAAAAGTCTTTCGTTGTGCCCAAAAACTCCTCGGTAATAAAGAGCTGCTCGTATGTGTTGGCATCCATGAAATGATACTCATTTCCCTGGGCATAAAGAAACTGCATTTCTCGCTCAAGGAGATCGGGTATATCGAACTTCTCTCCCGACCGAAATGTCCGCTCCAATATATTGCCCGTTTTTAGGCTTTTCATCTTGGTTCGAACGAAGCCCCCTCCCTTTCCCGGCTTGACATGTTGAAACTCTACTATAATAAAGGGCTCTCCATCAATCTCAAGCTTGGTTCCGTTTCTAAAGTCACTCGTTGTGATCACTTCCCTTCCCCTTTCTTTTTGCTCTCACGGACTGAGGCCGGCCCTCGCAGATACGTAATGGCCCCGAGGAGTCCCAGCAGATAGCTTTGCGGACCGAATCCGGACACCTGACCGATAACCACATCGGATATAAGAGAGGTCTTCCTAAACGATTCCCTGGCGTGAATGTTCGAGAGATGCACCTCGACCGTCGGGATACCGACGGAAAGCAGCGCATCCCGAATCGCAATACTGGTATGGGTATAGGCGGCCGGATTGATCACGATGGCATCAAACTTTTGGAATGCTTCCTGGATTCGATCCACCAACGCCCCTTCGGAGTTGGATTGAAAAATCTCAACATCCACCCCTTCCTTTTGGGCGAGCGTCGTAATTTCATGGTCGATTTCAGTGAGGCGAAGGGTTCCGTAATGCTCCGGCTCACGGACGCCCAGCAGATTGAGATTGGGGCCGTGTAACACCAGGATGCGGGCCACTACGAAAGCTCCTCCACCAGGGAAGCGGCTTCCATTTTGAGGAGAAAACGCCCTTTTCCAAAGTTCTTTTCCGAGCCGACAACCAATAAAAGAAAATAGTCCGGATTGATTTTTTTAACAAGCAAGATCGCCTTTTCGGTCATGATCGTCATCTCTTGGCTGGAACCGAGCTCAACCGACTGTCCCGCCTTGTCGACAGACCTCCAAAGCGCACCATATTCGGCGGCAAGCGGGCCGAGGTCAAAGGAAGGATCAATCCGAACCTCTTCGACCACGATGCCGTCCATCCCGGAGATGGCAATTCCGATCAAATCGTCAATTTTTTCGGAGAGCTTCTGAAGGTTGTCTTTAAAATTCATTCTTTTTTCCTTATCGTCTCGAGCCAGGCCTGAAGGCGCTGCGTCTTCCGCCGTTTTTCATCGCCCGGTTCGGCCGGCTTGGCCGGCTTGGAATGAGCTGCGGGGAGTTCCTCCGCCTCGTAACGCGGAGGAGAGAGATGCTGAAGCGCTTTCTCTAAACCCAGCCGACTCTCCTCATCGGAAGGATCTCCCACCAAGAGTTTTTCGTACAGTTCCACCGCCTCTTTATAATGCCCTTGGCTCATGTAGAGGGAGGCGAGGGTCGGAGAGATGACCTCATCGTTCTCTCTACTCTCCCGGGAGAGCCCAATCTCCATCGGAGAAGAGGAGAGGATCTCTTCCGGGGGCGGAATCTGAAACCCTGCGACTACCGTTTTCTCTTCGGCCCACGGTTCTTCTATCTTTACAGGAGAGATTTCTTCCGGTAGAGGCGCTGCGGATAGCTTCACTTCTAGGCCCATCTCCGGAGCCGATTCGGACGGGGCTAAATCCTCCACCTTTTCTTCAAAGGCCGATGGAAGCGCAGCCGGCTCTTGAACCTCGTTTGATCCATCGTGCGGTCTGTCCTGTGAGACGATCTGCTCTACCAATGTCGCGAGGGCCGGGTCAATCATCCCATCCTCGGCGACGGCCTCAACGGGAACGTCAGGCGAAATATCAGACTGAACTTCCTCTGGAGTGAGCGGAGTCGGTTCCGGCGCGACCGCACTCGCCTCGGACGCTTCGATGTGTGCGGTCTCCTCTTTTAACTCGCCCGCTGGCGTCGGTTCGAGGGGAGCGGCGGCCGCTTCCTCTTCCAGCAGGGCGATCAGTCCCTTAGCTTCTTTGTCGGACGGGTCGATCGCCAAAGCCTTTCTGCACGACTCCAGGGCTTGTTGGGGCGAGCCTTTCTTTTGATAAATCTGCGCCAGCTTTTTATGAGCGAGGATGTTTTCGGGATGGATCGTGATCACCTGCTCAAATTCGGCCTCGGCCTCCGGAATTTGGTTCTTTTGCAGGTAAATTTTGCCAAGCATCACCCGCGCTCCGACATAGGTCGGATGGTTCTTGATTCCATCGACGAGGACCGCGGCGGCTTCTTCAGCCAGATCGCACTTGAGGTATTCCTCCGCCAGCGGAACGAAAAGACGCGACGTCGGATTGGCGGAGATTTTCTCCATCAGCTTTAGGATTTCCGGAGAGAGTGCTTTGTCCGACATCTTTGCCCCCAGGAATGATTCTGAAGATCATAACAAATCAGGGGAAAAAGTCAAGAAACGCCCGCTTTGAGCTTGATGACTTCCTCCAGGATATACCGTGCAAGTACCTCTTTCGGCATCTTGGGAAGAGAGGTGATCCGCCCCTTCGAGTCGATCATTTTTACAATATTTGTATCGACCTCGAAGCCGGCCCCTTCCTGGGTGATGTCATTCGCTACAATCAAATCGAGTCCCTTTTTAAAGAGTTTCTTTTCCGCGTTCTCAACCAGACCTTCCGTCTCTGCGGAAAACCCGACCAAAAACTTCTTCCCCTTTCGGGCGCCCAGGCTGGCCAAGATATCTTCGGTCTCATTTAAACGGATCGAAGTTGGACCGCCTGTTTTTTTTACCTTCCTCTGGGAAACCGTTTCGAGTCGATAGTCGCCCACCGCCGCGGCCATCAAAACAAGGGTCGCTTCTGGAAAATGGAGATCGACCTCTTTTTTCATCTCTTCCGCGGTTCGAACCGAGTGACGCTCGACGCCCGGCGGAGCGAGGAGGTGAGTCGGCCCGCTGACGAGGATGACGCGCGCCCCCCACTCTCGGGCGACGCGGGCCAGGGCATATCCCATCTTCCCGGAAGATCGATTGGAAATAAAGCGGACCGGATCGATCGCCTCCTGTGTCGGCCCCGCAGTGACGAGAACGACCTCCCCCGTCAGATCGGTTCTTCTGGTAAGGAATGAGACGACCCTCTCAACGATGCTCTTTTCCGCCGCCAGTCGCCCCTTTCCTTCCTTGCCGGAAGCCAGAGGACCATGCTCGGGCTCGATGAGCTGAACCCCTCTTTCTTGCAGAAGGGCCACATTCTTTTGAACGGCAGGGTGTTCCCACATCCCAAGATCCATGGCCGGTGCGATGAAAACAGGCGCGGATGCCGCCAAGAGCAGGTTCCCGAGGAGATCATCGGCCAGTCCGGTCGCCATCTTGGCGATAAAGTGTGCGGTCGCCGGCGCGATCAGAATCAGGTCGGCCTTTTCGGCCAGGGTCAAATGAATTACTTCATCATGGAGATCGAACAGATCGGTGAAAACAGGTCTTCCGGAGAAGATCTGGAGGGTCAAGGATGGAACGAACCGATGGGCCGCCGGGGTCAGAACGACCTGCACGTCCGCACCCGCCGATCTGAGGTCGCGGACGATCTGGAGCGATTTGTAGGCCGCGATGCTTCCGGTAATCCCGAGCAGAATTTTTTTCCCAGAGAGCATCTGTCATCCTACAGCGGTATTTGGGCGATGCCAAACCTGAAGCGGGAGGCGCCTACTCTTCTTTGTCCGGCTCCGCGGTCTCTGCAGTGCCGGCCGGCTCTGCGGGCTCCGGGGCAATCTCTTCCCGGCGCTTTGATTCTTCCAGATAGACGCTGAGATCCTTACGAATCTCACTCGCCAATTCTTCCTCGCGTTCGGTCAGCAGCTGCCGACTCCGCATCTCCTCACGGAGCCGCTTGGCCTCGCGCTGCGCCAGTTTCGCATCTTTTCCATAAAGGACTTCCAGCTCTCCTTCAAGGACTTCTTCAAGCGCAATGGTACTTGCCTTGGTATGGCGGGTCTGGAGGATCGGACGAACCCCTTCCATCAGCTGCCTTGCGCGCTGAGAGGCGATAATCACCAATCGATACTTCGAATCGACCTTCGTGTAATCGACTTCAATCGGAAGAGAAATGATTTCCATGGTGTCTCCTTTCTGTGAGACGGAATATTCCGCTATTAGATTTCTTTGCTCATCTGTTTAATAAAGGTCTCCTCAATCCAGGAGAGCGTCATCTGCTTCATTTTAATTCGCTCGGCAATGATCACCGCCTCCAGCTCTTTCAATGCCTTGTGGAACTCGGAGTTTACGATCAAATAGTAATACTGACGATAATTCCAGATCTCCTCCCGCGCCTTCTGAAGCCGGCGCGCGATCTCTTCATGAGAATCCGATTTGCGGTCGATCAGCCGTTGCCGCAAGATTTCGAATGACGGAGGAAGGATATAAATATAAACGCCGTCATTATGCTTTTTCTTAAGCGTCATCGCCCCTTGGGAGTCGATATCCAAAACGACATCGATTCCGCGATTGATCCAATCGGTCATCAATTCACGAGAGGTACCGTATAGATTACCATGGACTTCGGCCCACTCGATAAAGTCATTCCGGTCGGCCATATTCCGGAAGGTCGCTTCATCGACAAAAAAGTAGTCTTTTCCGTGGACCTCCGTCGGCCTGGGAGCCCGTGTCGTATAGGAGATCGAATATTGAATATTGGGAACCAATTTGGTAACTTCCCTGCAAAGAGACGTTTTCCCGGCGCCGGACGGGGCCGACACCACGAATATAATTCCTTTTCTATCCATCGATCTCCATCCGCGAAGGTGAATTGACGCGCCTCCGTTTTCTCTTCGGCTCCTCGAGAGAGAGCGAGGCGGCAAGACCGTCTTCATCTGAAGCGAATCGCTGCGCAATCGTTTCCGGTTGAATGGCGGAGAGGATGACATGTCCGCTGTCGGTGACAATGACCGTCCGCGTCTTTCTTCCCTGGGAAGCATCGACCAGCTTCCCCCCTTTTCTCGCTTCTTCTTTGAGGCGTCTCATTGGAGAAGAGCTTGACGCCACCACGGCGACAATCCGAGAGGCGGGAACGACATTCCCAAACCCAATGTTAACCAGTCTGAACGCCATGCGTCCTCACCCCTGCGGCTTACTCGACATTTTGAACCTGCTCTCGCATCTTTTCCATTACGCTCTTCATCGACACCACCTGGAGAGATATGGAGACATCGCTTGCCTTCGAACCGATGGTATTGACCTCTCGATTCATTTCTTGGATCAAAAATTCAATCGTTCGTCCAACCGCTTCTTCCTTCTGAAGCATCTTTTGGAACTGCTCCAGGTGGGTTTTCAGACGGGCGATCTCCTCGCTGATATCGCTTCGATCGGCAAGGATGGCGACCTCCTGGGCCAGGCGCGTCGCGTCGACCGGAATGCCCTGGGTCAACTCCGCCACCCTTTTTTGGAGACGCTCATGATAGGCCTGGATCGCCTTCTTCTCCTGCTGCTTAATGAGGCCGAGCATCCGGTCCAACGCTCCCAGATGATCGATCAAATCATTGCCGAGCGCTTTCCCCTCTTCAGCCCGCATCTTCTCAAGCGCCCGCATCGACCGCTCCAAGATCCGATCGATAAATCGGGCCAACGGCGCCAATTCTTCGGTCGGCTCGGCGACCGTAATGATCTCTTTGAAATGGGTGAGAAGGGAGAGATCGATCTCTCCAGGGAGGCGAAGGGCCCCCTTCAGCTTTTTTAAAATATGAAAGTAGGCTTCCGCCGACTCCTCATCGAGCTTGAACTGCTTCGGGGCGCTTGCGCCGCCGTTGAAGCTGATGGAGAGCTCAATGTGTCCTCGGGTAAATCGCGACTGAACTTTCTTCTTAAGGGACTCCTCTACCGAGGAGAGCATTTTGGGAAGCCGGATGACGACATCGCAATAACGATGATTCACCGAGCGAAGCTCGACGACAACCGAGCGCCCCTTGTAGCTTCCTTCAGCCCTACCGTAGCCGGTCATGCTCCGGATCATGCGTCATTCCACCTCATCTAATGGGGCGCCTGATTATAGCGGTTGCCCTTACCCTTGTCAATGCGGGATGCCTGTTTTCGCGGAGCTTATCAGCCTCATCCCGGGTCCATCGCAGAGGGAGAAGATCCGTCGATACGCCCCCTTTTAATGGGTCGGAGGCTCCCCGATTCGGATTCCATTTTCCTTCGGGGGTTCCTGCATTTTGAAGAAAATCCGCATTTGGGTGGCAAGAAACTCCCGCGCCGCCGGCTCTCGGAGATTCAGCCGGTATTCGTTGATAATTTTGACCGACATATCATACCACTCCTTCCAGCAGACATTACACACTTTCGCTTTCAGCTCTTCTCCGACTTTTCCTCCATACGGCATCCCTTCGATTTCCCCGCGCGTTTGGCCGCATCGGATACAGGTGACATCCGCCATTCGATCTACCTCCTATTTGACATCGAGTGATTTCAGCAATTCGGCCTTTTTATCCTTGTATTCCTCCTCGGTAATCAGCCCCTCTTCTTTCCATTTTTTTAAAAGACGGAGCGGACCTTCCAGTCGCACACTTTCCCGCGCACCTTCGTTCGCGTCGGGTGAAACGGTTGACGGCGCGACCGATTTCTTCTCTTCCACCTTTGTCTCAACAGCAGAAGAGGCCGGTATCGGCTCCATCGCCGACGCGGTCAGGTCGACCGCCACCGCCTGAACGCCGTGCCCTACTCCTTCCGAAATTTTTCGCTGATGCGGCTGGAGAATCAGCTCAAAATTTCCCGGCTCGTAGGGATGAAGCGGATTCTCTTTCGGAATATAGGGATGATGATCATTTGAAAGGGCGGTATGATCATTCGCAAACATCAACTGGAGCGCTTTGTCCTTCATGTACACGACGCCGGAGGTGACCTCCGTCGTCAGGCTGTCTCTCCGAGTCGTCAGAAAAAAAGCGACCCATTCCTCGGGGGTCGCTTTCGCGAGAGCGTCCTTCAGCCGGCCGCTCAACAAGGCTGCTTCCTCCGGCGTAAAGGCTGGGCTTTTTAGCTCCTTCTGCTGCGTCAGAAGCCGGTTTAAAAAAGAGATCTCGTGGCGGACCATCAATGATCCGAGCGCACCCCGAATCGCCTCCGGATCGACTTCGGCGGGATGGTCGTATCGGGTCGAATCGGGTGCGCGATCGAGTCGGACCAGGTGATGCTCTCCCTCGTCTAGGTAGCGTGGCGGCTCTTTCGGACCGAAACAACCGGCCAAAATAAAGACCGACAAGAACGCGACGCCGAAACCCACGCTTCGATCAATTCTCTTCATCGTCTCCCACTCCATTGCGCTGTCACTCGAAAACGGGAGACGAGACCGTGGATGATCTCCGCCGTCGCTCCCCAAATGTCGTTTCCGTTATAAAGATAAGATCGAACCGTCCGGTTGTTTCCGCGGAACAAAATCGTCCGCTCGCGACCCTGGCCGGGGTCTGTTAAGAAATAGAATGGGACCTCGATCAGCGCGGTCACCTCTCGGAGATCAAGCCGAAATGAATAGGGATAGGAGATCCGGGCGACGAAAGGAGTTACCGAGAAACCGCTGACCGTTTCATGGTCGTCCAGACGACCAATCAGCCGAACGGCCTTCGGCTCAAGGCCGATCTCTTCCCGACCCTCTCGCAGCGCGGTCTCGAATAAATCGGCGTCGGCCGGCTCCAGGCACCCTCCCGGAAAAGCAATCTCCCCCGGATGCCGCTGCACCCCGCCGCTCCGTTTGGTCAGGAGGAGAAAAGGCGCGCCCTCCTTTTCAAAAAAAGGAATCAAGACGGCGGCAGGTCGGAGGGTCGGCTTCTGCAGGACAAGGCCCTTTCGGGCCTCCACGGAGCGGGTCAAAACATCCCAAAACTGTTCCAGGGCGGGCGTCCGCCGAGGTCCCTCCCCCTTCATGAAGGACGGGGCCTTCCCAATGCGGTAATGTAGACGACGATTTCGTCGAGGGACAATCCCAGCAGGGCATTGACCTCATCATCGTAAAAACCGCCGATTCCGCTGACCCCCAGACCGAGCCGGATTGCCGCCAAATTTAATCGCTCTCCGACCTGTCCCGCATCGAGGTGAAGATAGCGGTAGGCGCGGTCTCCATATTTCTCAATCGCCTTCTTCAGGTGAGCGATATGGATGACAATCGCCGCCGCATCCCGGGCCAACTCCTGACCGAGACAAAAATGCCAGGTCTGCTCGCGGAAATCACCCGCGGTCAGAAGCCGCAGCTCATTCTTCTGAGGCACCAGATAGTAGACCCCTTCCTGCAACCCGACCACCCGCTGCACGACGATATAGGTTTCGAGCAGCGACGGATCGAAAAGCGGGACCGGAACCCCCTCGAGAGGGGAATAGGCATATTCCAAAATCGGCGCGAGCTCTTCTTTTAAAAAACCTTCTCCCGAAAAACCGCGCGTGGAGCGGCGCAGCAGGATCGTCTGTCCGACCCCCTCTCCCCACTGCATCGGAATTTCCGGCAATGGGACCGCCTCTTTAAATTTATATTTCGAATCGAACACCTCCAAATCGGGGGGCTGGCGAACGGTCGAGAGATCGGTCTTCTCCCCCGGTAGAATAGACGAGACCCGATGGAGTTGCAGCTGAAGCATTTTCAAATCGTTTTCCCCCTTCGGTATCGGCTGGGAGGCGACCGCCGAGGTCGGGCGGATCGCTTCCGGATCGACCTTTTCGCTCTGGGGAAGCGCCGCGACGACGAGCACCCCTTCCTCCGAGTCATCCAGAAAGAGGAGACGATTTAAAGAGGTGTCGAGAAAGCCGCCGATCGGATAGGCGGTAAACCCCTCCTCTTTGGCATAGACGACCAGGTTGCCGAGGACGTGTCCGGTATCGAGAAGAATCCGGCGATAGGCCCGCTCCTGATACCGCCAAGCGCTTCGCTGATAGACGGCGGTCATGATCAGGAGGAGGTTTGATTCGGCGACCGCCTCGTGGCGCATACAGTAGCGCTCGATCTGCTCCCAAAAATTTCCCTCCCAGACCAAAACGAGTGAATGGTCTTTCACTTGAAAATTGTAAATGCCGTCGTCGATATTTGAGAGACCCCGGAGGGCGACATAGATCTCGGTCGGATAGAGCCCCCCCGCCGTCGGCGCCGCGCGGAGGGTCAATGTCTGACCGGTGGGATACTGAAGAATGCCGGTCACACCATTTGTAAAATAGAGGAGGCGAGAGATCTCGCCGATGCCGAAGGGATAGCCCCCCTGCTCTTTGGGCGGCGGCAGCGGCTCTCCGGTAAAGGGGTTATTCTGAAAGGGAAGGTAAGGGACAAGATCGATCTTTTTCTCACTATGATATTCTTTATAGGGAGAAGGCTGCGCCCCCCAATCGAGCGGCCGCTGGAACTTCCCCATTCGCGCCTCATGGTACTTCGTCTCTTCATGGTAAATCTCGGCAAGGGCTTTTTTTTCCATTTATTTTTCCTAAAAGGCGAGGCGCGATGACAATACTTTTCAATAAAACACCCTAATCTAATATAGAAAAAGAGTGGTGTCAATTAGAGGATGGAAATTACGATGCCTGCCTTGCCGACCGAGCGACTAAAAATACTTGCCTTCGGTCCCGCTTATCTTGTATAACTGGAAATCTTTCTTGAGAAGGAATCTCATGGCAAAGAAAAAAGCGCTCCTTCTGACGGTCACCGGACCCGATCAACCCGGAATCACGGCGGCGCTGATGGCGCTCTTGGCCGAATCGGACGTTCGGCTTCTCGACGTTGAGCAGGTCGTCACCCGCTCCCTTCTCACTCTGTCGATACTCATTGAGGTCGCCCCGACCGAAACGTCGGAGAAACCGCTCCTGCGCGATCTCCTCTTCTGCGCCCATGAGTTCGGCCTTTCTCTCGATTTTAAGGTCATCCGTCCGGCCGAGGTTTTAAAAAAGCCGGCCGCCCAGAATTATGTCGTTACCTGCCTGGGGTCTGCGGTGACGATGCAGGTCATCGCCAAGCTCGCCGCCCTTCTATCGAAAGAGCGGGTGAATATCCAGAAGATCCACACGCTCGCCCGAAAAGAGCTCGAATGTATTGAAATGACCCTCTCGGCGACCCGGCCGATCGATCCCCGTCTTCTCACACGAAAGCTTCTTCATCTGAACGCCGAGTTCGGGGTCGATATCGCCGTCCAGGAAGAAAACCTCTTCCGCCGCGCCAAACGGCTGATCGTGATGGACATGGACTCGACGCTGGTGCAGATCGAGGGGATTGATGAGCTCGCCAAGGAGGCCGGCGTCGGCGAAAAGGTCATTGCGATCACTCACCGGGCAATGAATGGAGAGCTCTCCTTTCCGGAAGCGCTTCGTGAGCGGGTCCGCCTCCTGAAGGGCCTTCCGGTCGGCGCGCTGCAACGGGTCTATAAACGGATGCCGTTTACGCCGGGGGCGAAAGAGCTGGTTTCCGTTCTCAAAAAATTGGGCTATCGAACGGCCGTCCTCTCGGGAGGCTTCGATTATTTCAGCTCCCGGGTCAAGGAATCGCTTGGACTCGACTATGCCTACTCCAACAGCTTAGAGATTAAGGAGGGGGTGGTCACCGGCGAGATCGTCGGTGAGATCGTCGATGGAAAAAAGAAGGCGGCGCTGATGGAAGAGATCGCCCGGAAAGAAAAGATCACCCTCGATCAGGTGATCGCGATCGGAGACGGCGCGAACGACCTTCCGATGATCACCCGGGCCGGTCTTGGAATCGCATTCAATGCCAAGCCGCGCGTGCGCGCGGAGGCCCATTACAGCATTACCCAGAAGAACCTCGACGCAATCCTCTACCTCCTGGGAATCACGGAGAAGGATCTCGCCGAGATGAAACAGAAGCGCCGTCGCAGCTCCACCATGTTGTAATCACTGATTCAACAGCGATATAATCAAGCTAAGATATTGCCGAAAGAAGCGGCCATCTGTTCCGGCTGCCGAACGCGGCCCGTCTTTATTTTATCTTTATGTTTGACATCATCCGGAGTGATGTAACCATGTCGGAATATAAAAAGAAGCGGATTTTTACATACGATGACGCGTTGACCCTCCTTCCCCAAATTCAGAAGGTCACGACGGGAGCGGTCCAGGAGATCACCGTGTTGGCGGCCCAGATCTATGCCCTTCGCGATGAGGAACAGAAGAAGCGGTATGAGAAGCGGCAGGCGATGGTCGTGAACAACTGGGTTCAGGACATCGAACAGCTCGGATGTGAAGTAAAAGGACTCTGGCTGGTCGATTTCGACAATGGCGAGGGTTATTACTGCTGGCAGTATCCGGAGCCGAACCTCGAATATTTCCACGGTTATACCGAGGGATTCGCCGGTCGCAGCAAACTCTTTTAAATTGAACCGACGCTACCGGGATAAGACCGTGAGGTGCTCCCCGACCGACCGGGCCAATGCAGCGAGGTTGTATCCTCCTTCCAAGCAGGAAACGACCCTCCCCTGACAATGCGTCTCCGCGAGAGACCGAACGATCTCGGTCATCTCCGCAAATCCCCTCGCCGTCACCGCCAAACTCGCCAGCGGATCGTCCCGATGCGCATCGAAACCGGCCGAGATCAAGATGAAGTCGGGATTGAATGCGGAGAGCGTCGGCGCCAGCACCTTCTCGAATCGCTCCAACATCTCCCGATCCCCGTCCCCTGATGCCATCGGCACGTTGAGGGTGAACCCTTCGCCCGCGCCCGCTCCCCGCTCCCTTTCCGAGCCGGTCCCCGGATAAAAAGGATATTGGTGTGTGCTGAAATAAAAGACGGTCGGATCGGCGTAGAAGATATGCTGCGTTCCGTTTCCGTGGTGGACATCCCAATCAAGAATGAAGACCTTCGGCAGCCGATACTTTTTCTGGAGATACCGTGCGCCGATCGCGACATTATTGAGCAGACAGAACCCCATCGCGCGGTCCGCCTCGGCATGGTGTCCCGGCGGCCGGACGGCGCAGAACGCGTTTTGGACATTCCCCGACATCACCCGGTCGATCGCGGTCAGGACGCCGGCCACCGCCTTCTCCGCCGCCGGAAGCGACATCGGCGCAAAGGGGGTATCGGGATCGAGGTAGACCCGTTGACGATCGGGAACCAACTTTTGGAGCGTCTGATAATAGGTCGGCTGATGCACCGCGCCAATCCAATCGGCCAAGTCCGGATAGGTGGCCGGCGCGATTTCAATAAGCTCCGAAATCAGACCGGTCTTGACGAGATGTCCTTCAATCGAAGCAAGCCGCTGCGGCGACTCCGGATGAGAAGGGCCGGTATCATGTTGGCGATAGATCGGATGAGAGACAAAACCGGTCTTCATTTTTTCTGCCTCACCCCCCATTCGGCATTCGACTTCGTATAGGCGACGATCATTTTTCCACAGACGGTACAGGGGCTCTCTTCGGTCACTTCCACCTCACTGTCACCGGGGCCGGGAGGAGGGGTGTCGGGGACCTGAACAAAGGCCTTTTTCTGACAGTAGGGGCAGATAACGCCGTAAAGGGTGCTCAATCTCTTCCTCCTTTATTCATCCTTCAAAAGTATCCTCACGAGTCCGATACCGCGTTCGACTCAGATGAGAAAAGGGTTGCTCTTCCGTTCCTTTCCAATGGTCGTCCGCCCTCCATGGCCGGGATAAACGACCGTGTCGTCCGGAAACGAGAGCAGCTGTCGCTCGATCGATGAAATCAATGTCGGATGGGACCCTCCCCACAGATCGGTCCGGCCGATGCTCCCGGCGAAAAGGGTGTCGCCGGTGAGAAGGCCGGTGCCCGGAATAAAAAAGCTGATGCTCCCCGGCGTGTGGCCGGGGGTATGAATCACTTCGACCCGCTCTTTTCCGAAGCTAAAGCGATCGCCATGTTTGAGGAAGTGGTCGATCGGCGGGGTCGGGGGGGTCGGCAGCCCAAAGAGCGCCGCCTGGATATGAAGATTTTCGCAGAGGATCATGTCGTCTTCATGAAGCCCGGTGGCGGCGCCGGTTTTCTTTCTCACCGCATCGGTGGCGCCGACATGGTCGAGATGGGCATGGGTATGAAAAAGAAAGATCGCATTCAACTCCAGTCGCGCGAGCGACGCGAGAATCCGGTCGGCCTCTTCTCCCGGATCGAAGACGACCGCGCTGCGCGTCTCCTCACAGGCGAGGAGGATGCAGTTACACTGAAACGGCCCGACCGCGAAAGACTCGAAGATCACTTCTTACAGACTCCAAGGAAGACAACTTATACTAACAAGCTGATTCAGGCCTGTCAATAAATATGGCTAAGGGGCTAGATGAGAACTCGTAAATGTATTTTTGAGTGAGGGGCCTGAATACTTAGATGATTCTCTGATACTCCGACAGGTCGAGCCGCCAGACTTTGACGCCGCAGTAGCGCTCCCCTTCCGGGCAGACCGGCCGGGTGCCGGCCATGTTTCGAAGGGTGCAGGGGGGAAGAAGATAGCCGCCGATCGCCGGGTTAACCTCTTTAATCTGTTGCGCTTCGTCGAGCGAGGCGCGCCAGATCTCCTCCTGCGCATTGTAGCAGAGGCGCATCGCATGCTTGTGATGCAGGTTGAGCAGATCGGAGGATTCAGTGAACCGGACCGAGAGGGCGTTCGGCAAGAGGTAGAGCGCATACTCGAGCGGAACGCCGAGCCGCTTGAGCCGGGTAAACCGCTCCCAGGAACGCTCCATCACCTCTTGATAGTAGGCTTCCACTTTCGAATCGACCTGGATCAACGCCGGGGTGATGTAGTCGGGCCGATCGCTCACATGCGCGGCGAGGATCGGCCGCGACGCCGGGGTCATCCGATGACGCTGATCTTGAGAATCGGCGGTGTGCGAAAGTTTTTTCCGGAAGGTGTAGGAGGGATGGAAGAGGGTCCGGCTCAGTTTGGACAAGGTCGTTAAATTGAGCGACTCTCCCAACAGCCGGTTCTCCCCCGGATCGAGCGCCAGGCGCACCGCCGCCGCATCGTCGAGGAGCGCGCGCGGGACCCCCAAGACCTCCCGGACCGACTGCGCCAGGACCGCCTCCTGGTTCATCTTATAATCGACCAGCTTCGAGGTTCGGCCTTCAAGAGAGGCATCGAATTCGTCTAGAAATTGATCGGTCGTATGGGCCGTCCGGATTTCGAGATGATTTTGGTAAAACTGATACTCCGGCGTCGACTCGATCGGAAGAGGTTGCTCCAAAATCTTTTCATATTCCGGATCGAACTCGATGAGAAGCTGGACCATCTTCTCCACCACCTGGCGCTGCTCCAGCGGGGCATCGTACTGTTGGCAGAGACGATAATAGCGGAGGAGGGTGATTCCGGAGATCGTATGATAGAGATAGGCAAACGCGCCGATCGGAACGACATAGCGGGCGATCTCCTGCGACTTCTTCTTCACATCGCGATTAAAATTCCGTCGCTGCCGCGGGAAGAGCCGCGCATACTCCGCATCGACCAGCGGGTGGAGCAGCTCATTGAGCTTTTGATACGCCCCCATCTGCGTCTGGACGCCGGCGAGGTAGAGATCGAGCGCCTCGCCCGAAAGCGGTGGAATCGAAACGCTCTCCGGTTTGATCGCGACATAGCGCTGACTCACCTGCTCGGAGTTATAAAAGGGATGGCTATGCAGGAAAGACCAGATGAACTGGCGGGAGACGTTCGTGAGCGAGAACTGAAAATGGGCATGTTGGAGCGTCGTATGATGACCGGCTTGGTAGATGCTCTGTGCCAGGAGATCGTACCCCTCTCCCAGATCTTTTTCCCGGATGACTCCTTTGCTCGAGTAGCAGGTCTTCGCCGTCGCGACAAAATTCTTAAACGGCTGCATAAAGGCTTTTTCTAAAACGACCAGCGGCTCGGGGGAGAGAAAACGATCCTTTATAGACAACTCCATAGACAACTCCAAAAATTCACTTTCAGCGTTCAGCCCCTGCGCTCCGTTAGAATTAAGAAAAAGCGCACTCCCTTCCATTTCAGAAGGGATCTTGTTTTCTTTCGCCGGCGGTAGAACGCGGAGGGCTGACCGCATTCTACCCTGTTTGACAGCCGGTAGTATATCCGATAAAATCCCTGCCGGTAAAGTGAAAAGAGCGCCTCGAAAGTCGCCGCAAGGAACCATAAGGAATAGACCGGATGGTCAGAGAGAGCGGGAGAAAAATCAAGATCGCAGGGGCCGGCCCGTCGGGTCTGACGGCGGCGATCGCCCTGGCGCGCGCCGGATATGAGGTCGAGCTTTTTGAAGCGCGCGAAGCGGTCGGCGCCCGCTTTATCGGCGATTTCCAGGTGATCGAAAATATGAGCCGCGCCGAAGATGTAACGGAGATGCTCAAGCGATTCGGCCTCGCCGTCAATTTCTATCTCAGGCCGACCCAGAACGCCACCTTTTTCGACGATCGGCTCCATTCCCAGGCGGTGACGAGCCGCCGTCCCTATGCCTATTTCATTCGTCGCGGCAGCGAAGGAGAGACGCTCGACCGCGGCCTCCTCGCCCAGGCGCTCGCGGCGGGAGCGAAAATCCACTATAAAACGCGGATCAAACCGGAGGAGGCAACGATCGTCGCCACCGGTCCGGCGACCCCCGACGGCCTTGCGAAAGAGATGACCTTCACCACCTCGCTCCCCGACACCGTCTGGGTCCTCTTCGACATGAACCTCTCCCCCGGCGGCTATGCCTATCTCTTCGTCCTCGAGGGCGCAGCGACCTTCGGCTGCGCGATCACCCGCGACTTCTCCCGGATCAACGACTACTTCGATCGATCGTTCCGCCGGTTTCAAGAGCTGGCGACCTTTCCGATCCGGGATGAAAAAACCGGCTACTCTTTTATGAACTTCAGCCTGAAGGAATCGGCGGAGGCGGACGGCCGCCGCTTCGTCGGGGAAGCGGGCGGGTTTCAAGATTATCTCTTCGGGCTTGGCATCCGCTATGCGCTCACGACCGGATTTTTGGCGGCGGAGAGTGTGATCAAACAGACCCCTTACGACCGCCTCTGGAAAGAGGCGCTCGGGCCGGCCCAGGAGGTCAGCTTGGTGAATCGATTTCTTTATGAGCTCGGCGGAAACACCGGCCTTCGGATCTTCATCCAGCAATCGGGCCGGGGCGACTTACAAGATTATCTCGGCAAATGGCATCAGTCACCATGGTGGAAGCGGCTGCTCCTCCCGGCGATCAAGTGGGGCTGGCGCGGGCGGGGACGCTGCGTCCACCGGCTCTCCCCCCACTGGTGTCGAGAAAAACCCCCTTCCACTACGCCCGAGTTGGGCCCGATCAAGCCATGACCTCGGTTGAATCAGCCTACGACTACTGTCGCCGCCTGACCCATCGCTGCGGACCGCACTTCTCGGTCGGCTTCCGCTTTCTTCCCCTCCCGAAACGGAATGCGATCTATGCCGTTTATGCCTTCTGCCGCTATGCCGACGACCTCGTCGATGAAAAGCAGGCGGCCCCGCTGGAAGAATTGCTCAAAGCCTGGCAGGAGGAGTTGGATCGATGCTACGACCAGCGGCCGACCCATCCGATTACGATTGCCCTCGCCGATGCATTAAAACGTTATCCAATTCCGAAGAAAGGCTTCGAGGGATTGATCGAAGGGTGCCGGATGGACCTCCTCTACAACCGCTATCCGACGTTCGATTCGCTCCTGGTCTACTGCGACCTCGTCGCCACGACGATTCGCGACCTCTCCCTCCCCGTCTTCGGCTACCGCGATCCGCGCGGCGTCGAATATGGACGGGCCCTCTCGACGGCGCTCCAGCTGACGAACATCCTCCGCGACATCGGAGAAGATTTAGGCCGCGGGCGGATTTACCTGCCGCTGGAGGAGATCGAAGCGGCCGGCTATTCGGAGGGGGAGCTGACGGCCCGGGTGAAAAATGAGGCCTTTCTTCGACTGATGACCTTTCAAATCGGCCGGGTCCGGGGCTACTTCAACGAATCAGAGAAGTTGATCCCTTGCATCGAAGAGGATGCGCGGCTCGCCGTCTCGCTGATGCGAAATGTTTATGTTGCGATGATCGACCGGATCGACCGGGATCCTTTGGTCGTCCTCGACCGGCAGATCCGACTCTCCTGGTGGGCCCGCAGCCGGGTCATCGCCGAAACCCTCGCCGGAAAGTTTCAGCGCTAATTTTTTCTCATCCGATTTCCTTATTCATCGGATCAATGCTCTCTTCTTCATTTTCCGCCCGGAACGAAGGGGGCTGCGACTCTTCTGCACTCCTTTTCACCCATTTCCTAAATACCTCTTTGAAACCGCTCCTTCTCAGGTATGCAGGTTGCACCCTCTCCCATCGGCTACAAAATCGCCTTGGTCGGCCAACTTACATTCAACACGCTAAACCGAGAAGAAATCCTGCCGGAGTCAGAGATGCCTGTGGACATTCAGCGAAGTCAGATCGACCCGGTCCGAGCTCCATCCGGGGCAAAGGTCATTCCACTCATCATCATATTCGGGCTCCTCTTTACCGGATGCTACACATTGCGAACGTCCGAAGGGGGAGGGCAGACCGTCTTCCATCCGCCGCGACAAGTCTCCCCCTCCAGCGTTGCCCTTTCGGGCGGATATGAGATCGAGGCGGTCGCCACCGGGTTGACCTTTCCGACCGGCGTTGCTTTCGATGATGCGGGCGTTCCTTATGTCGTGGAGTCGGGTTACTCCTACGGCGAGGTCTGGACGATCCCGCGTCTCCTTCGGATCGAGTCGGACGGAACAACGCGCGTGATCGCATCGGGAGAAAAAAACGGCCCCTGGACCGGCGTCGCTTTTTACCAAGGGGATTTCTATGTGGCGGAGGGAGGAGAGCTGCTGGGCGGGCGGCTCCTCCGGATCACCCCCGACGGAACGATCCATCCGCTGATCGATCACCTCCCGAGCACCGGCGACCACCATACGAACGGGCCGGTGATCGGTCCCGACGGCGCGATCTACTTCGCCATCGGAACGTATACCAATGCCGGCATCGTCGGCGAGGACAATGCCCACTTCGGCTGGCTTCTGCGCAACCCGGTGGGACATGACATTCCGTGTAAAGATGTGACGCTGAAGGGGGAGAACTACACCTCCAGAGATCCGCGCAAAGACCCAAGGCACCCCGGCGCGGATCAACCGGTCGTTACCGGCGCCTTCTCTCCCTTCGGCACCCCCACCCAAGCGGGCCAGGTGATCTCCGGGCAGGTTCCCTGTAGCGGTGCGATCTTCCGACTCGGAAAAGAGGGAGAACCACCGGAGCTGGTCGCGTGGGGATTTAGAAACCCATTTGGGCTGGCCCTCTCCCCGGCCGGGGAACTTTATGTCACCGACAACGCTTATGACGACCGGGGGAGCCGGCCGGTCCACGGGGCGGGCGATCTCCTCTGGAAGATCACGCCGGGCACCTGGTACGGCTGGCCCGACTATCATGGCGCCCGTCCTCTCAACACAGGAGACCATTATCTCCCGCCCGGCAAGGAGCGGCCGCGCCTGCTTCTCTCCGAGCCCCCGAATGATCCACCGAAACCGGCCGCCGTCCTGGAGGTTCACTCTTCCTCCAACGGATTCGACTTCTCCCGCAATACCGACTTCGGCTATATCGGCGAGGCCTTCATCGCCCAATTCGGCGATCAAGCGCCGGCCACCGGGAAGGTTTTCGCGCCGGTCGGATTCAAGGTGGTCCGGGTCGATCCGGGCACCGGGATCATCAATGACTTCGCCGTAAATCGCGGACCGACGAACGGCCCCGCCTCTCGGATCGGCGGCGGGGGGCTGGAGCGGCCGGTGGCAGCCCGGTTTAATCCGAAAGGGACCGCCCTCTATGTCGTCGATTTTGGAGTCTTGACGATGGGCGAGAAGATGAAAAAACCACCCGGCGCGTCGGAGCCGATGGCGAAGGAGCAGCCATATCAAGGAACCGGCGTTCTCTGGCGGATCGTTCGGAAGATCCCATCGCCCCCAATGAAAGGAGCGTCGCGGTGACCCCCCGACCCGGCGCGGCCGATCGGCTTCGGTTCTTTTTTATTTTGGCCGGGTTGCTTTTGTCGGCCGGGTGCGGATCGGCCCGACGGAGCGAGCCGATCACCTCGCCCTTGTCGGTCGCCTCGCCTTCCGTGCAAAGAGGTCAAGCGCTCTTCATGGAACATTGCAGCCCCTGTCATCCGAAGGGAGAGGCCGGGGTCGGTCCGGCGCTCAATAATAAACCGCTCCCCGGCTTCATGATCAAATTTCAGGTCCGCCACGGGATCGGCGCGATGCCGGCTTTCTCTCAGGAAGAGCTCTCCGACCCAGACCTCGATCAGATCGTCGCCTATCTCAAAATACTCCGACATCATGGATGATCGGCATCCCTGCACCCGGCCTTGATTCCAGCCCCGAATTAGAGGATAACTATAAAAGATGCGGAGCGGAAACCGGGCCCGCGCTCGGTGCACCCTTTGGGAAAGATGCTCTTCCAAACCTCCGTTATCGTGTAAATTTTACAAACGGGAGTGAAAGAACCGATGACCCGAAATAAGCACGATCGGCACAGGTCGCTCCTCCGGAGGGTCGACAGCGTGAGCCATGCAGATCGGACCTAATCCATCGCTCCACCTCACCTACTGCTCCAACCTTTTTCCGGCGAACGGCTGGCCGGAGGTCTTCTCCAACCTTCAGCGTTACGCGCCGGCGCTCAAGGCACGGCTCTCGCCCCATGCGCCGTTCGGTCTGGGACTGCGCCTCTCCTCACGGGAGAGCGAAGCGCTCTTGAGCGGACAGGAGATGGACCGCTTCAAAGCCTTCCTGGATGAGAACGGCCTCTATCTTTTCACCCTCAACGGCTTTCCCTTCGGCGCTTTTCATCGGCAACGGATTAAAGCCGGGGTCTTCGCCCCCGACTGGCGAACCGACATGCGCGTTCACTATACGCTCCGGTTGATTGAGATTCTCCGGCGGCTCCTTCCCGAGGGGATCGACGGCGGCATCTCCACCTCGCCGTTGACTTATAAGCGGTGGATGATTGCAAACGACCCCTCGACCTGGGAGTCGATCGTTCAGAATCTGGCTCGGATCGCCTCGGCGCTCGTCTCGGTCCGGCGGGAGACGGGAAAGAGAATTCATCTCGACCTTGAGCCGGAGCCCGACGGCTTACTCGAGAACAGCGGGGATATCCTCGATTTTTATCAGCGCTATCTTCTCCCGATCGGCGCACCTCTCCTCGCCCGGCAGACCTGGACATCGGTTCAACAGGCGGAGCGCAATCTTTTAAAACACATTCGCATCTGTTACGACGCCTCCCACATGGCGGTGGCGTATGAAGAGCCCGCCGCTGCGGTCGATCGCCTCTCGCGTGCAGAAATTCGGATCGGCAAAGTTCAGATCAGCGCGGCGATGGAGGTGGCGGTGCCGCCTGACCGAGACCGCCTCATCGAGATCGGACGCCAGCTTGATCCTTTCCGGGAGTCGATCTATCTTCATCAGGTGGTCGAACGGGAGTCGAACGGCACGCTTCGCCGGTATGCCGATCTCAGCGATCTGTATCCGATCCCCTGGAGCCGCGAGCAGCGGACGTGGCGGATTCATTTTCATCTGCCGCTTTTTGTGTCAGAATTCGGCTATTGCCGATCGACCCGAGAAGAGACCGAAGTGCTTCTTCGGCGGGTGCGAGAAAAGGGGTTGACGCAGCATCTGGAAATTGAGACATATGGCTGGGAGTTTTTACCGCCGGAGCTCCGGCGGGATCGCCTCGACGCCATGACGGAAGAGTACCGCTGGGTTCTCGGCCGTTTAAAAATGATCGGAAAAGAAAACCGGTCGGACCGAACCCCCGATGCGGCATAAGCGACCCTGCAGACGCACCCGGCTTGACTCCTCGGATGAACCCTCCTATACTCTCTACCTCACCACGGGATAGCACTTCACTCATCATGAAAAGAATAAAGGAGGGAATGCAGATGAACCACATCGCCCTAATTGCGTCCGGACTCTTATTGTGGGTGGGCGTCGCCTCTGCGGAAAACGTATCGAAGGGAGAGGCCGATCTCCAAAACGGTCAAGGAGAGAAAATCGGCACGGCGACCTTTACGGAGGGATCAGACGGCGTGAAGATCGCGATTGAGGCCTCGAAGCTTGCCCCCGGACAGCATGGCGTTCACATCCATGCCGCAGGAAAATGTGAAGGCCCCGATTTCAAAACCGCCGGAGGACATCTCAACCCGGAGGGAAAGAAGCATGGTCTGCAAAGCTCGGAAGGCCCTCATGCCGGAGACCTTCCGAACCTAACGGTCGGACCGGATGGAACGGTCAAAACAGAGGTGACGACAAAACGGGTGACTTTTAACGAGGGAAAAAACTCCCTCCTCCAAACCGAAGGGACCGCCCTGGTCATCCACGTCGCTCCCGATGACGAAAAGAGCGATCCGATCGGCAACGCCGGCCCCCGGGTGGCCTGCGGCATGATCAAGAAAAAATAAGGCCGTTCCGCGATGTTCTTCCGCGGGCGCGCAGCGTGGACCGCCGGGGGTAGGGCAAACACCCCCGGCGGCAGGCAGAATCTTTAGACAAGAATCCGCGTCTCTTGAGGCAGCGGCATCAACGCATTCTTCAATACATCCTCCGCCGAATCGAGCGGAACAAACGTCATCTCTTGCTTAACCTCCTCGGGCACATCCTCCAGGTCATATTCATTCCGATGAGGAAGAAGGACCGTCTTGACCCCGGCCCGATAAGCGGCCAAGACCTTTTCTTTGATCCCGCCCACCGGCAGCACCTTCCCGCGAAGGGTGATCTCGCCCGTCATCGCCAAATCGTTTCTGATCGGCCGACCCGATGCAAGGGATGCCAACGCGGCGGTCATCGTCACGCCGGCCGAGGGGCCGTCTTTCGGAATCGCCCCCGCCGGAACATGGATATGGACGACCTTTCCGTCGAAGATCTTCGGATCGATCGCAAGCCGTTCGGCATTTGAGCGGACATAAGAGAGGGCCGCTTGCGCCGACTCCCGCATCACATCGCCGAGCATCCCGGTGAGGATGAGACGCTCCTCCTGTCCCGGCATCATCGTCGCCTCGACAAAGAGGACATCGCCGCCGACCGGCGTCCAAGCAAGGCCCGTGGCGACACCGGGCCGGTCGATTCGCTCCGCGACCTCGTTGAAGAAACGGGGCCGTCCCAAATAGTCGGGCACCTTATCGCCGGTCACCTCGATCGGCGTCGGCGTCCCCTCGCTGATCCGTCGGGCCACCTTTCGTAGCACACCCGCCAGCGCACGCTCGAGGTTTCTCACCCCGGCCTCGCGGGTGTAGTCGCGCGCGACCCGCCGGATCGCCTCGTCGTCGATCTGAATTTCCTGCGGCAACAGGCCATGTGCGCGAAGCAGCCTGGTTAAAAGATGCCGTCGTGCAATCTGCACCTTCTCTTCCTCCGTATAGCCGGAGAGGGTCACGATCTCCATCCGGTCCTGCAAGGCCGATGGAATCGTCTCGGTCGTGTTTGCGGTGCAGATGAACAGCACTTTTGATAAATCGACCGGAACGCCGAGATAAGTATCGACGAACGCATTGTTCTGCGCCGGGTCGAGCACCTCTAACAAGGCCGCCGACGGGTCGCCATGGAAGCCGACGCCGAGTTTATCGACCTCGTCGAGCATGAAGACCGGATCAAACGTCTCCGCCCGCCGAAGCGCCTGGATAATCCGCCCCGGCATGGCGCCGATGTAGGTTCGCCGATGTCCGCGGATCTCCGCCTCGTCATGGACCCCGCCGAGCGAGATCCGGACGAACTTCCGCCCCATCGCTCTCGCAATCGATTGTCCGAGTGAGGTTTTCCCGACCCCCGGAGGGCCGACGAAGCAAAGAATCGGCTCCCGCCGGCTTTCGTCCTCGGGCGTTTGGGGAAGCGGGCTCGATTCGGACGCATAGGTCCTCTCTCCCCCTTCGGTCGGAGGGTTCGCCGCTTTCCGTTCCTCGCGAAGTTTCCGGACGGCCAGATACTCGAGAATCCGGTCTTTGATCTTCTCAAGGTCGTAGTGATCTTCGTCCAAGATCCTTCGGGCATACGAGACATCGATCTGTCCGCCGGTCGCCTTTCCCCACGGAAGGCTCAGCAGCCAATCGAGGTAGGTACGGATCATTCCATGTTCTGCAGCCGCCGGCGGAAGACGCTCCAAACGCGCCAGCTCCCGCTCCGCCTCCTTTCGGACCTCTTCGGGAAGCGGTGCCTCCTGCAACCTTCTTCGAAATGCTTCGATCTCCGCCTGCTCGGGGTTTTCGTCTCCGAGCTGCCGCTGGATGGTCTTCAGCTGCTCTCGGAGGAAGTAGTCCCGTTGGGCCTTCGACATCTCTTCCTGCGTCTCTTCCGTGATTTTCTGACCGAGCTCTCGAACCGCCAATTCATGCTGGAGGATTTCGACCAGCCGTCTCAGTTTAACCTCGACCGAATCGATCTCCAGGATTTCTTGACGGACTCCGACCGAGATCGGCACGCTCGTCGCGACGAGATAGGCGACTTGCCGCGGGTCGGAGAGCCCCTTCAGGGCACTTGCAAGCTCATCGGGAAATTCGGGAATCAGCGGGGCCAAGCGTTGGACCTGGTCGCGGACGGCCTGAATCAGCGCCTCGACTTCGACCCCCTCTTCGCTCACCTCCGGCATCCGCTCGATTCGGGCGATCAGGTAGGGCTCGGTCTTCACGAAGTCAAGCAGCCGAACCCGCTCAATGCCTTGGACCAAGAGACGAATGGTGCCGTCCTGCGCGCGGAACAGCTGTTGAATCACCGCGGCCGTTCCGATGTGGTAAATGTCGTTCGGACCGGGAGGGCGGACCTCCGGACTCTTCTGCGCCGTCAAAATGAGCAGGCGATTGGCGCGCATGGCATCGTCCACCAGCTTCACGGAGCGCTCCTGTCCAACCAGCAGCGGAATCACCGCCGAAGGGAAAGCGACCGTGTCTCGCAGGGGAAGCACGGGCAGTACGTCCGGAAGGGATATCCCTTTTACTTCATTAATGGGGTCGGTCATCGGGTCACCTCCGTTTTCACAAGGGTCACATATAAGAAACCAAGTTCATACCGCGCACTCACACGTTCGCGATCAATCTCGAGTGCCACCGGAACCTCGACGCGGAAAGGACCATAGTGGATCTCTAAAGCGTGGAACCGGGCTGCATCGGAGAGATGCCAGGAGCGCATCCCCTCGATGACCAAAGTATCGTCGTAAAGGGTGATTTCAAAATCTTCTTCTCTCAAGCCGGCGACCTCGACCTTCACGATCAGGCTGCTCTCGGTCTCATAGAGATCGACCGGCGGCCGCCACTGAGGTCGGGCGAGCTTTACGCGACGGCCGGCCCAGGGCTCCTCCAATCGGAGCGGTGCCGCATCTTGAACCACCTCTGCATAACGGTAACGAATCCAGCGATAACGCATCCTGTCCTCCCTAAAGATGAGACGCTCCGGTCTCACTCCGCGACTGCTTCCCACGCATCTCTCGCCTTCAGTATTGCATACCTTTCCTATTCGATTCTATCCGTGGACTCAGCAGGAGTTCTGAGGGCGGTCAACAGGGCAAGGTCAAAAGAAGAGGATCGGATCGGTCATCGGGTATAAAACGCCACGATCAGCGATTCGTCCACATCGAAGTCGATCTCCTCACGACGCGGCCGACCGATGACTTCACCGGCCGTCTCCACCCGCCGAAGCCAGGAGACGGTCGGCTGACGGGAAGCGAGCTCTTCCTGTACCACCGGCATCTCCAGTGCTCTTTTTTTCAGAGTAATCCGGCTGGTCGGCGAGACGAGATACGATCCGATCGTCACCGTAACACCGTTTACCTGAACTTGGCCATGGGTGATCATCTGTCTGGCCATGAGGCGTGTTCGAGCGAAACCGAGACGATAGACGACATTGTCCAATCGCCGCTCGAGCGCTTCCAACAGAGCACGGCCCAACGGTTCTCCCGAACGCTGTGCCTGCTCGACATACCGAAGGAACTGCGCTTCCCGGATTCCATAAATATCTTTGACCTTTTGTTTCTCGCGCAGCTGCCTGGCGTACTCGGTCGGACGTCGGACCCCCGGGCGTCTCCCGCCGGGAGGGACATTTAAACGGCGTTGAAGCGACTCCCCGCCGGTGCCGAACAGATCCATTCCATATCTCCGAGATGTCTTATGCCGTGGCTCCCGTTTTGCTCCCATCGCTTTCCTTTCCTCTATAGATAAAGCGGACAAGGGGCGTTTTCAAGCCCTGCCTCAGCCTCCCTCGTCTGGGGAAACTAACTCTTATTGTAAAGAAGGACGCTTCGAGAGAAAAGGGGTCGGATCAAACAGGAATAGAATCCGGGAATGAAAATAAAGGAAGAACGATCGATAAAGATGAGCTTGCGGTAAAGAAGGCGGTTTAAGCCGAGGGAGAGGGTCTCGGGCCGAGAAGCAGTGCAATGAGGTCGTCAATGACCTTGTCGACCTCCACCTTTTGTTTCTCGCCGGTTCGACGGTGTTTAATCTCTACAAATCCCTCTTTGAGGTTTTTCTCCCCGATGGTCAGCTGGTAGGGGGCGCCGAGGAGATCGGCATCGTTAAACTTGACCCCCGCCCGCTCGGAGCGGTCCTCCAGGAAGACCTCGATCCCGGCCCGAACGAGAGAGCTGTAGATCAGCTCGGCGGTAATCATGACCCGCTCCGATTGGTCCTGAACCGGAATGATGTGGACGGCAAAAGGGGCGATCGGCATCGGCCAGACGATTCCCTTCTCATCATGATTCTGCTCGATCGCAGCCGCCATGATCCGGGAGACGCCGATTCCATAACAACCCATGACGAAGAAGCGCTCCTCCCCCTTCGCATCGAGAAAAGTCGCCTTCATCGTCTCGCTGTATTTGGTTCCGAGCATGAAAACATGACCGACTTCGATTCCACGGTCGATCTTCATCGGCGCGCCGCACCGGGGACAGAGATCTCCCGCGACGGCATTCCGAACGTCGGCAAAGCGGCCAACCTGATAATCTCGGCCCGCCACCGCATGGAGGTAATGGGCATCTCTTTCGTTCGCGCCGACGATTCCTTCAGACATCGTCTCGACCGAGAGATCGGCCACAACCTCGACGTTCTTCAAGCCGACCGGACCGGAAAAGCCGGAAGGGCCGCCGGTCCAGGCTTCGACCTGCTTGGCCTCGGCCAAAAAGAGTTCGGAGACGCCGAGGAGCCGCTTTACCTTGATCTCATTGACCTGGTGGTCTCCCCGAACCAAGATGGCCACCGGACGGCTGTCGGCGGTAAAAAGGAGGGTCTTTACCAGCTGCTGCGATGTGACCTGAAGGAAGGCCGCGACCTCTTCAACCGACTTCTTCCCCGGTGTCTGCACCTTTTCTAAAGGATGGACCTCCCCGGCGGCAGGCTGTCCCTCTCCCTTCAACTCCGCCCGCTCGACATTGGCGGCGTAATCGCACTTCGTACACGAGGCGATTCCCTCTTCTCCGGTCTGCGCCAACACCATAAATTCATGAGAGGAGGTTCCGCCGATCAAACCGGTGTCGGCTTCGACCGCGCGGAACTGAAGCCCGAGCCGGTTAAAGATCTTGTGATAGGCGTCATACATCTTTCGATAACTCTCTTTCGCTCCTTCCGGCTCGGCATCGAAGCTGTACGCATCCTTCATGATAAATTCGCGGCCGCGCATCAAGCCGAACCGAGGACGAATCTCATCCCGGAATTTGGTTTGAATTTGATAGAGGTTGAGCGGAAGCTGTCGGTACGATTTGACCTCGCGGCGGACCAGATCGGTGATCACCTCTTCATGGGTCGGCCCGAGACAAAACTCGCGGTCGTGGCGATCTTTCAGACGCATCAGCTCTTTGCCGTATTGCTTCCACCGTCCGGTTTCTTGCCAGAGCTCAGCCGGCTGCAACGCCGGGAGCAAGACCTCCTGTGCGCCGGCATGGTCCATCTCTTCACGCACGATCTTTTCGACTCTAGAGAGGACGCGGAGCCCGAGCGGAAGAAAGTTATAAATCCCGGCGGAGACTTTCCGGATCAGGCCGGCCCGGAGCATCAGCCGGTGGCTGACGATCTCCGCTTCGGACGGATCTTCACGCAAGGTCGGAATGAGCAATTTAGAATAACGCATCGTCACTCAAATAAATGTGGAAGGTCTTAGATTAAAACATCCAAAAACGCGCTTACCCTTGGCGGGCTTTCTTTCGTTCCTTCACGAGCTGTTCCACTTCGTACAACAACACCGATTCCAGCTGCTCGGAAGGGACCTTTCGGATAATTTCCCCCTGCCGGAAGAGAAGCCCGACCCCGCGCCCCCCGGCGATTCCAATGTCGGCTTCTTTCCCCTCTCCGATCCCATTGACGACGCATCCGAGGATCGAAATGTCAATCGGCTCCGTAATATGGGCCAGCTTCGACTCGACCATGGCGGCGAGCTTAATGACGTCGATTTCCAGGCGACCGCAGGTGGGGCAGGCGATCACATTGACCCCGCGCCGCCGAAGATTGAGCGATTTGAGGATCTCGAACCCGACACGCACCTCTTCGGTCGAGTCGGCTGCGAGCGAGATCCGGATCGTGTCGCCGATTCCTTCCGAGAGGAGGATGCCGAGGCCGACCGCCGACTTCACGGCGCCGGTGCTGGCGGTGCCCGCCTCCGTGATGCCGAGGTGGAGCGGATAATCCGACTGCTTCGAGAAGAGACGGTACGCTTCGACCGCCAATCCAACGTGGGATGCTTTCAGCGAGACCTTCGTGTCGTAAAAGTCGAGCGACTCCAGAATCTCGATATGGCGCACTGCCGATTCGACCATCGCCTCGGCGGTCGGATAGCCATACTTCTCGAGGAGGTCCCGCTCCAGCGACCCGGCATTCACACCGATTCGAATCGGGACCCCTTTGTCCTTCGCCGATTTGACGACCTTCTCGACCCGCTCGCGCGATCCGATGTTTCCCGGATTTAATCGGAGTCCATCGACCCCGGCGTCGAGCGCGGCCATCGCCAAATGATAGTCGAAGTGGACATCGGCGATGAGCGGAATATGAATTTGAGAACGGATCTTCGGGAGCGCTTCCGCCGATTCTCGTTCGGGAACGGCAACCCGAACGATCTCACAGCCGGCCTCCTCGAGCCGTCGGATCTCTTCCACCGTTGCGGCAATATTGCGCGTGTCGGAGGTGGTCATCGACTGCACCACCACCGGCGCCTCCCCGCCGATTTTGACCGAACCGACCGAGATCTGCCTCGTCTTTCTCCGCGTCACCTGCATCTGACTTATCCTTCTTATCCTTGCTTCACGAAGAAGCGCATGATGTCATTGTAGAAGGCAAAGACCATCAGCGAGATAATAATAAAAAGTCCAACCTGCTGTGCGATCTCCCGCTTCTTGAGACTCAGCGGATGGCCCAAGATTCCTTCAATAATAAAAAAGAGGAGATGCCCGCCGTCGAGAATCGGAATCGGAAAGAGGTTGATGATTCCAAGATTGATGCTGAGGATCGCAATAAAGAGAACGACGTTTAAAATCCCCTCATTCGCCTGCTGGCCGGCCATCTGGGCGATCAAGATCGGCCCGCCGATCGTGTCCGAAGAGATCTTCCCCTGGATCAGCCGAAGAATGCCGAGGACATTCAGCTCAATCATCTCCCAGGTACGATGCGCCCCCATCATCGCCGCCGTGAGCGGGTCGTACTTCTTGATGGTGTGGCTTCCCTTGGGAAGAATCCCGATGAGCCAGAGTTTGTGAGAATCTCCTAAGACATCCTGCGTCTCTTTCATCGTCGGAGTGACCTGCAACGGAAGGGGCTGTCCCTCCCGCTCTACGACGAAGTGGAGCTCTTTCCCGTCACTTTTTTGCAGGGTGTCGCGGATCTCTTCCCACTGCGCGATCTTTTTCCCTTCAATTTCCAAGATCCGATCGCCCGATTTCATTCCTGCCAGCGCCGCCGCCGAGCCGGGCTGAACCTCTCCGACATCGGAGGTGAGCGATGGAACACCGGTCATGAAGACGCCGACGAAAATCACCAGCGCCAAGAGGAGGTTGAATAACGGTCCCGCCACGACGATGGCGATTTTCTTCCGGACCGGCTGGGTCAGAAACGACCGGTCTTTCTCTTCGGGAGAGATCTCTTCTTTCGGATCATCTCCCAGCAGGCGGACGTAGCCTCCGAGCGGAATCACCGAGAGGCAATATTCGGTCGGTCCCCAACGCCGTGAGATCAGCCGGGGACCGAATCCCAGCGAGAACGTTTGGACCTGGACCCCGCACATCCGGGCGACGATATAATGCCCGAATTCATGGACGAAGACGAGCACGCCCAGAACGATTAAGAAGGTGACAATGGCCGACAAACTAAACATGATTCCTCTCCTTCCCGATCTATCGAATCGGCCGGATCGGCCGTTGCAAATCGGCCGTGCCAGCCGCCTGCAAATCGGCCAGACCGGCCGCTTGATCCTCAGGCGGCATACTTCCCTATCTGACGCTGCGCCTCAACCCGTGCCCAGCGATCCGCCGAGAGGACATCCTCGAGTGTACGGATCGGATGAGGCAGGTGGGCGTCTAGTGTATTACGAATCACTTTGTAAATATCGAGAAACCCGATCTTCTCCGACAGGAAGGCTTCAACCCCTTCCTCGTTGGCTGCGTTCAGTACCGCCGGAACCGATCCCCCCGTCTTGAGCGCTTCATAGGCGCACCCGAGCAGAGGGAATGCTTTCAGATTCGGTTTCTCGAAGGTTAGCTGACCGATCTCCTCCAAGCTGAGCGAAGGGAGGGAGAGCGGCGCCCGCTCCGGATAGTGAAGCGCATAAGAGATCGGGACGCGCATATCGGGAAGCCCCATCTGAGCGACCACCGACCGATCGATGAACTCCACCATGGAATGGATAATGCTCTGGGGATGGATGATGACATCGATCTTCTCGGGAGGCGCGCCAAAAAGCCACCGGGCCTCCATAATTTCAAACCCTTTATTCATCAGCGTGGCGGAATCGATGGAGATCTTCGGTCCCATTTTCCACGTCGGATGCGCCAGCGCAATTTGGGGGGTGACCGCCCGCCGCTGTGCGTTTGAGAATCGAAGAAGCGGGCCTCCGGACGCCGTCAGGATGATCCGACGGACCGCCTCCGGCCGCTCGGAAGCCATCACCTGAAAAATGGCGGAGTGCTCGCTGTCGATCGGCAGGATCCGGACCTTCCGAAGCTCTGCTTCCCGCTGGATAATTTCGCCCGCCATGACGAGCGTTTCTTTATTGGCTAATGCGACACTTTTGCCGCTTTGGATCGCTGAGAAGGTCGGAAGCAGGCCGGCCCCTCCGACCATTCCGGAGACGACCAACTCCCCTTCGGCCATCCGGGCGACCTCAACCGTTCCTTTTTCGCCCGCCAGCACCTCGATCCCGGCGCGACGAAGCCGCTTCGAAAGGACGGAAGCGGCCTTTTCATCCGACAGTGAGACCACCTGTGGCTTGAATCGTCTGATCTGTTCTTCCAGCTTAACATTGTTGGATCGGGCCGTCAAACCAACGACCTTAAATCGCTCGGGAAAACGGCTGATTACATCGAGCGTGCTCGTTCCAATCGAACCGGTCGAACCCAAGATCACGATCTTCTTCATCGCGTCTCTCTCAATCCATTACCCATTACATTGATCGATGCGGCGGGAGAATTTCCGCCGCGCTTTGTCGGAGTGGTGTCTAAAACCCAGGCGGCAGGGGTCCGTACCCCTTAAACCAGAGGAGGTAATAATAGAACACCGGGGCGGCAAACGCAACACTGTCGAGCTTATCGAAAAGACCGCCATGGGCGGGGATCAGCGCGCTGGAGTCTTTCACCCCCGCGCTTCGCTTGAACATCGATTCCACCAAATCTCCCAACTGGCCCATACTCCCGACCACCAGCGGGACCCATACGAAGTCGCTCCAGGTGAAGATCGGAAGAAAGGTGCTCTGGGCCAAAACGGTCGCCAAAAAACTCCCGGCCAATCCGCCGATCGATCCCTCCACCGTTTTATTCGGGCTCACCTCCGGATAGAGCTTTCGTCTCCCGATGGATTTACCGACATAATAGGCGGCGGCATCCCCGATCCAGACCAACATTAAGAGAAAAAGAATGAGAAGGCTTCCTTGCGGCATCTGTCGAAGGAGAATGAGATGGCTGAGAAAACCGGCGATGTAGATCATCCCGAGAAAAACCACGGCGGCATCGGTCAACGTCGTCTGGATCTCCCGAAATGAAAAAAGAATGACAATAAGGAGAATGAACAAGGGAACGATTACGAGCGACGGTCCGGAGCGCGCCTGCCAAAAGAGATCAAGCCGATAAAAACCAAGACAAAGAAGAAAACCCAAGGCGAGACCGAGATAGATGAGGCCGGGCGCCCGGTTGCGGAAGGAGAGAAGATAGAATTCGTATTGAACCCTTAAAATGACGGCGGCGGCAAAGAGAAAAAAAACGAACGGCGGCAGTTTTTGAATCAGAAGATAGAGCACCGGAAGAAGAATGATCGCGGTGGTAAGACGGCTTCGTTTCAGCCGTTCCCGGAACCCTCCGCCGGACGGCAGGCCTGGAGAGGACCCCGGATCGGACGATGGGGGAACACGCCCAGGGTTAGAAGTCACGCTCTTCTCCCGCAGTCGGCTCCCCGGAGAGCGACTTTCCGGAGAAACCGGGCGCCCCCCCCTTTCCCGCTCCGTTCGGGTTCGCGACCTGTTCCTTCACCAGGCCAAAGCGGCGTTCCCTCGCCTGATAATCGAGCAGAGCGAGGAGAAAGTCTTTCCTTCTAAAGTCGGGCCAATAAGTCTGCGTAAAGTAGAGCTCGGTGTAAGCCAATTGCCAGAGAAGAAAGTTGCTGATCCGAACCTCCCCGCTCGTCCGGATCATCAGGTCTGGATCGGGGACCTCCTGGGTATGGAGATAGTGCGAGAAGGTCTGCTCATCGAGATCCTTCATGGAGAGCTTCTCCTGCTGCACATCTTCGACCACCCGCCTAACGGCATCGACGATTTCGCTCCGCCCGCCATAGCTGAGCGCCAGAATCAATGTCATCTTTTCATGTTTTGCCGTCTTCTCTTCGACCGATCGGATCATCCGGAGGACCGATCCAGGAAGCCGCTCGATCTGTCCAACGGCTCGAAATCGGATCTGATTCTCCGTCATCGTCTTCAACTCTTGCTTTAAGTATCTCTCCAAAAGCATCATTAATTGGGAAATTTCTGTAGAAGGACGATTCCAGTTCTCGTTCGAAAAGGCGAAAAGCGTCAGCACTTTGATGCCGATTTCCCTCGAGAAGGTCACGATCTCCCGGACCGATTGGATCCCGCGCCGATGACCGGCGATGCGAGGCAGATACCGTTCGGCGGCCCAACGCCCATTCCCATCCATGATAATTGCTACATGCTCGGGAAGGTTCTGATGATCGACCAGGGCCTGGAGTGATTTTTCCCCCAGCTGCTCCAAATCCTTTGTCCGAGATACCATTGATTCCACTTTCCTACAGAAAAGCCGCCGCTATGGATTCTTTTGTTGCTGCTGTTGCTGCTGTTGTTGAAAAAGCTGATACTGCAGGTGTTCGAGGATTAAGTCGCTCTCTTCCGATTGAACGATCTGGACCGCCATGTCGGAAAGTGATCGGCCGGTCTGGGTATTTTCAATTTTCAGCTGCATCATAAACCGGCCCTCCTCTTTGGAGGTGGCCAAACGGATCAGATAGAGATCATTCTTTTTCAAGGCCTCACTCGGGTCGGCCTGTGAGGGGAGAAGATCAACCCGAAATCGCCCTGTTTCCGCGAGAGCCGAGACCAGCTCGGTCGCCAGAAAACCGGGGCCCTCCTGAGAAACAAGGGTGACGCCGATCGGGATCCGCGTCGCCGTAATGCGGACTTGATCCCCCACCCGGACGATGCCGGCCTGAGCGGTATTTCGCGCCGTTAAACGAGCCTGCTCCACCTGGTCAACTTCAATGGTTCCGACCGCCTCTTCGAACCGCCCCAACGGGATACCGGTAATCGGATGGGAAAATGGCTCCTTCTCGCGATAGACGGAAAGGAGAGCGCCCGGCGTGACCCCCTTCTCTTTTCCGAAGTCGACGGTAATCACTTCCCCTTCGACCGCGGTGACCTTACCGCTCACCTTCGGGAAATAGGTCAGGATCGCCTTTGCTACGTCGTCGATATTTCCTTGCAGGTTCCCTGTTTCGGTCGCGGGGAGACCCGGGATCGGAAAAATCAAAAGGAGCATTAGCGCTAAAAAAAGAAACTGCCCTCTTTTCAACATCACCCCGGATATATTCAAACGATGTTCAGCGGATACAAGTCTTGGAGAATATGCCTCTGACGCTCAAAAGTCAATATCTTATCGTAAGATCGCGTCTATCCTCTCGGCCTCTCGCATTCTTATTCGGCCCGAACCCTGCGACGCGCTCGGGAATCAAACGATCTCACCCGATCATCCGGTCAGCGCGCGTTAGGCCGCATACTGTTCAAGCATGGGTGGAGACTTCGGTCTCCTTCTTCACCAGGGTCGCGGGTACAGGAGGAGTCCCGATTCGGTTTCGGCCCTTCTTCTTTGCGGTATACAAGGCTTGGTCGGCCACCCGGAAGAGGTCTTCGGGCGATTGGATCTGCGGCAGCGGGCAATGGGCGATGCCCATGCTCACCGTAATCTCGACAGGACGTCGGTCGATATTGAAGGTATTTGTGCGAACGGTCTTTTTTATCCGTTCCGCGGCAATCAATGCTTCTCCGAGGTTGGTCCTCGGAAGAATAATGACGAATTCGTCACCGCCATACCTGGCGATGGTATCGACATCGCGGACCGAGCGATTTAGAACCTGCGCCAAGTCCCGGATCACCTGATCACCGATCAGGTGGCCATATCGATCGTTGATCTCCTTAAAGTGATCGATGTCGATCAGAACGAGCGCCAGCGGCATTTCATGCCGGACGACCCGTTTGAACTCTCGACCGACCGCATTCAGAAAAGCGCGGCGGTTCAAGAGGGCGGTCAATTCATCTTTCACCGCCAGCTCCTGGACATGTCGGTGGATCTCCGCATTTCGAACGGCCAGGGAGAGCGATGTGGCAATCATTCCGAGGATTTTTGACTCATAGTCGTTAAAAACGTCGCTTGAATTTCGAGTCAACCTCAATAATCCGACCTTCTTTGAGGCAACACGGAGCGGCACAACGATTTCGGCGCCTTCCTCCAGCACGACGGCGCCCGACGGAAGCTCACCCGTTTCGATGAATGCTTGGCCGCTTCGAGAGGTTTCATTTGAAAGGTTGTCTAAAAGCAGGGCGGACCGCTTCCGGCTGGAGTAGACCTGTACCTTGTCCCCGCTCTTTACAAAGAGCCAAGCGACATCGTAGCGTACAATCGTTTTCAAATTCATCATCAGAGATTGTACGACTTCATCGAGATTGAGCGACTCGCAGAGGCTCTGGTTGAGTCGATGCAACCGCCCGAGGTCATCGTTCCATTTCAGGAGCCGATCCCGCTCTTCCTGCAGGTTTGGACGGTCGAGCACCGGGGCCGACCTTTCGCGAAGCTTTAATCCTTGCCGAATCGCTTTCTCCAACCGCCCTAAAGAAACAGGATGTCGCAAAATATCATACGCCCCCGCCCGGAATGCGGCCATCTTGTGGATGCTTGAGATCACCGAAGAGACGACGATACAGGGAATGGAGTAGCGAAGCGAGTGAAGTTTTTTTAGAAAGTCGAGGACCTTCTCCGACGAAAGGTCTCCGTTGATGACGACCACATCGGTCTTTCTAAATTCAATGACTTTTAAAATGGCTTCGTTTCTTAAAGAAATTGGAATCGAGGAGACCGAGAATCCCCGTCTCTGCAGAAACCGGCATGCGTTATCCGGTCCTTTCGATTCTTGATCGATAAAAAGAACGCGCGCCAATTCTTTCATAGGAAGCCGCCACTCCAGAACAGATCTCTTGCCGCAAAGCATAATGCAATGCTTATGCCCCTAAAGAAAAGATCGTCCGGAGAAAGATCGCCGCTTTTATGAATGATGATGGAACGGAATGGGCGGATAGAAAGGCATTCCGCTTTCCTTATTGACACCCGTCGTCATTTTCTTGACGAGCCGATCGATGGCAAATGGGTAAATGGGCAAGTGGGTCGTTGACCCTTTTCGAGGGAAGATAAATCGAGGAATACTTTTACAGACCCGAACGGGAAAAAGGAGCGTCCCTTAGGACGATTCCCCTTTTCCCTTTTTGAGCTTCGAGATCCGATCGAGGGCTTTTTTTAAATTTTTCCGGTCCGGATGGACGGTCCGTTTATTCTCCGTCACCAGGTTCGCATAAATCTCGTCCCGATAAATTTGTGTTTCCGATGGAGCATCGATCCCGATGCGAACCTGGCCCCCCTTCACCTCCAAAACCATGATATGAATCTCATCCCCGATGAGAATCCCTTCCCCTACTTTTCGCGTTAAGATCAGCATCTGCTTACCTCCGGAAACAATCAGTAAACCGCAATCGGTTATGCCTCTCGAACCTGTTAGAAGAGGGCATCCAGCAAGGCCGCACGGATTACCTTTTCAAGGAGGACCTCTCCTTGTATGTGATATCCCGCCCCCTTAATCCTCTGTTGGAATGCCGCGACCCGATCGGTTCGAATTTCAGGGAGAGAGAAAATCGCTTCTTTAATCTGGCGATGTGCCTTCCTCTTTTTAAAAGCTTCGATCGGGTCGAACCCGGCCCGACCCGATCGGTCCGAAGAGGAGAACGTCTTGCGGTCATCGTCACTCCCCTTCATACCGAAAAGAAGGGTCTCCAAGAAATAGATCCGGTCTTCGCCAGGCACTGCAACACTCCTCACTCACATCGCACCCGGTCGAGTGCACTGCTATATTTCTTATCGGTCTATTGATCTAAAACTTGAATGTCGATGGCGGGTCTGGAGCGGGAGGATGAAAAAAGAGGGATAAAACCTTTCCGCTGAAGGTGGTTCGGCGTACTTTCCTTAGTTCTATCAGAAACTCATGAGGTAAAATACCGGAGGGTAATTATGAGTGGAGCGAATGAATTACCGGAGACATCGATTAAAGGCCATGCTCCTTCAATAGGCGATCAACATCCGCTTGGGCCATTTTCCCCACCCCTGAAAAACGGCCGGCAGTCTTCGAGAAAGTATCCGCCATTTCGGCTCTTTCCGGGGCGGTCTGCCTGCTGGAGTCGATCCCTCTGGGATTTAAGGAACCGTTTAATTTCTTAATACGTGATTGAACGCCGTTCATATCCGAGGAGATTTTTTTAAGCCATTGTGCGGCGACATCCTGGAAGGAGAGCGCCGTCATCAAATCCATCAGGGTCTTTTTCTCTTCTCCCAGAGCCGCTTCAAGATCACTGAATCTGCGGTTCCGGCGCTCAGCGCTATTCACCCCTTGCCTGAGATCGCCTTTTAACCCGTCCCACTGGATCAGAAGCTTGTCATGACTCGCGAGCGCCTTCTCGGCAAAGCCCAGAACACGATGAATCTCTTGCTCCGTAAACCGGGCGACCCCGCTGAGCTGGTCGGTTCCGTATGGGATCTGTGTCGATGCGCCCTCGATTTCCATTTCGGCCGTCTGCAATTTTTGAGAAATCGCTTTAAGATAATCGGCTAATCGGTGGGTCTCCCGTGAGCGCCTTTCGTCTCCCTCTTTCTGGAGGTTCCCTTCAACAATCCGACGCGCCGCTTGGAGCAGGCTCCGAATACTATCGTCCTCTAATCGCCGTTCATGGAGATCCATCCAGACGTTCCTTTCAGAATGATGTTTCTTCTCTCGACCGTAATTAAGATCGCATCGCT
Source organism: Candidatus Manganitrophaceae bacterium (assembly GCA_016200325.1). Lineage (NCBI taxonomy): Bacteria > Pseudomonadati > Nitrospirota > Nitrospiria > Candidatus Troglogloeales > Candidatus Manganitrophaceae > Candidatus Manganitrophaceae bacterium. Next base: position 384,373 of record JACQEZ010000020.1, on the reverse strand, counting down.
TTCATCCGACGCCTGCCTTACGCCTGCTTGAATGCTTTGTCGATTTTTTCTTTCATCGTCTCCGTCGTAAAGGGCTTGAGGATGTAGCTGTTCACGCCCGACCGGATTGCTTCGAGGATATGATCCATCTCCGCCTCCGTGGTGACCATCAACACCGGCAATGATGAGATCTTCGCATCCTGACGGATCGCCTTCAAGAGGTCGAGGCCGTTCATGATCGGCATGTTCCAGTCGCTGATCACGAGATCAAACGGCTCGCTGCGTACCTTCTCCAACGCCTTGGCGCCGTCTTCCGCCTCGTCGACGTTCGGGAAACCCAACTGCTTCAGTGTGTTCTTAATGATTCTCCTCATCGAAGACATATCGTCAACAACAAGGACCTTCATATTCGGATCAAGCATCGTACGCTCCTTTTTTCATATGCTTCCGCTTTCTATTGTTTTCTTTGGAAGGATGTCCCATCCCCCTTACCGAGCACTTCCGGCCGTAAGGAGAGGGGGCGGCTCGAGTGGCCATCGTTCTTTTTGTAATAAACAGCCCGGTCGACTTCCGTCCGGGTAAAAATATCGGTGATGCCGAGAGAGGTCTCTCCTCCGCCGAGAAAGAGCATGCCGTTTGGAGTGAGACAATCGGCCATCCGTTCCAAAATCGCTTTCTTCAACGGCAGGTCCAGATAAATGAGAATGTTTCGGCAGAAGATGATGTCGAACGGACCGAGGAACCTGAAATCAGAGAGGAGGTTTAGCTGACGGAATTCGATCCATTTTTTGACCTCGACTTTGACCCTCCAGTTGGAATCGGTCTGTTCAAAAAAGCGGGTCATATAGGGTGCTGGAAGACCGCGCTGGATTTCATATTGTGAGTAGACACCGGCACGCGCCCGGTCTAAAACACGCTCCACGAGATCGGTCGCCAGAATTTCCACCTTCCAGCCTTCCAACATCGTCTTCATCGTGCAGAGAAGCATCGCAAGGGAGTAAGGTTCCTGTCCGGTCGCACAGGCCGCGCTCCAGATACGGATCTGCCGGCTCTTTTGATTCGTCGTCAGCAACCCCGGCAGAATCACGTTCTTGACGACTTCAAAGGGGATCATATCCCGGAAAAAGGAGGTTTCATTCGTCGCCATGGCGTCAACGACGCTTTGCCGCAACGGGCTGCCGGGATGGGTCCGCAGATGCTGACAGAGCGCGTCGATCGAGGGAAGTCCCGCTCCCGCAACGATCGGTTCCAGCCGTGCTTCAACCAGATAGGTCTTCGAGCTATCCAAGATCAAACCGCTCTCTTTTTGAAGGAGAGAAAAAATGAATGTAAGAGATTCCTTGGAGACCATCAGTGTGGGCCTCCCTTCTGAAGGCATCCCTCAATCGCCGTTTTCATTCGATCCAATGAGACGACAGAGTCGGCCAAGCCTTCCCGAACAATGAATGAAGGCATCCCCCAAACCACGCTGCTCGCTTGATCTTGTGCAAAGATGGCCGCGCCCCGCCCCTTCATCGCGCGCGCTCCCACCAGCCCATCCTGGCCCATCCCCGTCATCACGATGCCGAGCGCATCGGCGCCATAGACCTCTGCGACCGATCGGAACAGGACATCGACCGAGGGACGACAATAATTGACCGGGGGCTCCTGGTTCATCGCGAGCGCCGCTTTCCCCTCTCTTTGCCAAACGGTCATATGGTAATTTCCGGGGGCAATGTAAGCGCCCCCCGGCTCGATGACCATTCCATCCGTCGCTTCCACAACTCGGATGGCACTTGCTTGGTCCAGTCGCTCTGCCAGCATTCGGGTGAATACCGGCGGCATATGCTGAACGATGATGATCGGAACGGGAAAGTTTTGAGACAACTCGGGAATGAGCTTATAGAGTGCTGCAGGCCCTCCCGTAGAAACGCCGATGGCAACGACCTTAATCGTCTGAGCGGTCGGGCGAAAAAGACGCTCTGGGGTGAACTCCTCGTTCGGCGGCGCCTCCTTCTGAACGACTTTGGTCCAGGTCGATTGGGGGCGGAACTGCTTAATCTTCGGGATCAGCTCGGCCGCCACCTGCTTGACCGCCTCGCTGTACCCTCCCGGATGGCTCGCGGTCGGCTTGGCGACATAATCGCTTGCCCCCAAGGAGAGGGCTTCAATCGTCTGAACCGCCCCCCGCTGTGTTGTGCTGCTGAACATGATCGTTCGGATTTTTGGAAAATCCACCCGCAACGCCCGAAGCAGCTCAAAACCGTCCGTTTCCGGCATTTCCAAATCGAGCACCAGCACCTCGGGATTCCACTGCACAATCCGCTGAAGCGCAATCTTCCCATTGGAAGCCGTTCCGAGAATGGAGATATCCGGATCGTGCGAGAGCGCCTCCGTGACGGCGCGGCGCACCACCGAGGAGTCATCGATGATCATGACGCGAATCGGGTCATTCATTCCGGTCGGACCCTATTCCTAAGATGGACAGTTTCTCTTCCAGGATTTCCTCGGTAAAGGGCTTCATGATGTATTCGTCGGCTCCCCGCTCCATGGCCTGGATGATCTTCTTCAACTCCGATTCCGTTGAGACGATGATGACGGCCGGTCGTTTATCCTGGCGGCCGGGACCGAAAGTGTCCAGAAACTGCATCCCATCCATCTCCGGCATATTCCAATCGAGAAGGATTGCCCCGACATCGGAATGGTGATTGAGTTGGTCGAGCGCCTCCTTACCGTTTCCCGCTTCGATGGCACGATGTCCCAGCCGCTGGAGCATCTGTCTCATCACGCTCCGCATTGGAATCGAGTCATCAACGATGAGTATCTTCACGAATTCCCCCTATGACTTCAACCTGGATTTGGAATGCGCAGGAGATGCGCCTTTTAACCGGCGCGCGCGCTGTTCTCGAGTTCTCTGTAGAACTCCCCGGCATGAAGCAATTGTTCTTAAGTGTAACAAACAAGTGTGGTCCGTCAATTCAAACATCTACTTCCTGAATCTACCTCAGTTTTTGCATTAAGCCGGCCCGGCCCTTTTCGTAAAAACGCGGGGATGTCCTCAGCAGGGTGATCCTGCCTCTTCTGGTCGATCGGGCCGGCGGTCCCGCTTCCCTCTTGTCCGACCCGGAATTGACCGACCATGCTCATCAACTCGGCTCCCATGCGCGCCAGACGCTGAGAGGCTGCCAGAATATCTGTCGTTTCTTTGGCGGTGCTCTTCGCGGCCGAGACCACCCCGGCGATGCTTCCGCTGACCTGGCCCGTTCCTTTTGCGGCCTCCGACACGGAGCGGCTGATTTCATTCGTTGTCGCCGTCTGCTCCTCCAGCGCTCCCGCGATGGTCGTTGCAATCTCGTTGATCTGTGCAATGATCTCGCTGATTTCTCCGATGGCGGATACCGCCGCTTTCGTATCCGTCTGGATCGTCCGAATCTCTTCCGCGATCCCCTCGGTCGCGACGGCGGTCTTCTTGGCGAGGTCTTTAACCTCGTTGGCCACCATAGCGAAGCCTTTTCCCGCTTCCCCCGCGCGGGCCGCTTCAATCGCCGCATTCAGCGCCAGCAGGTTCGTCTGCTGCACAATGGCGGTGATCACTTTGACGACCTTCCCGATCTCCGCACTGGAGTCTCCGAGCATGCTGATGGTTTGGGTGGTGGTGCTTGCGACCTGCACCGCTTGACTCGTGATCTGGGTGGCCTTCAGAACATTTTTTGAAATCTCCTGAAGCGTTGCGGTCATCTCCTCGGCCGCAGTGGCCACCGTCTGGACGTTGCGATTGGTCTGCTCGCTCGCTGAAGAGACATTGCTTGCCAACCGCTCGGTCTCCTCTGAGTTCGCGCTCATCTGCTGACTCGAAGCCGACAACTCTTCTGAAGTCGAAGCAACGTGTGATGCGCCATCCCGAATCTCAACCACCAGGCTGTGAAGATGCTCGGTCATTCGATTAAAGGTCGCCGCCAAATGGCCAATTTCATCTGCCCGGTCGACCTCGTTTCGAACCGTCAGATTGCCGGCTAACCGACCCCGCCGATCAGAAGCGTGAGAACCAGCCCCAGAAAACCGAGGCACAAAAGTTGTTGTCGAACAGAGCCGCTGATTTTTCTTTAGGTTCCTAGGGAATCATTTCGAGACGGCGCATCGGAGGGGCAGGGGGGTGCGGTTCCCCGCCGCTTCCCGGACTGCCCCCCTCCGCCTTCATTCGGAATTTGCTGATCGCCGACATCAGGTCGCTGCTCATTTTGGAAAGATTCTTGGAAGCGGCCAGGATATCTGCCGTTCCCTCGGCGGTGCTCTTTGCGGCGGAGACCACCCCGGTGATGCTTCGGCTGACTTCGCCGGTTCCCCTCGCCGCCTCCGACACCGAGCGGCTGATCTCATTCGTTGTCGCCGTCTGCTCTTCCAAGGCTCCGGCAATCGTGGTGGCGATCTCGTTGATTTGGGAGATTACCTCGGAAATTTCTCCGATGGCGGAGACCGCCTCTTTGGTATCGGTCTGAATCATGGCGATTTTCTGGCCGATCTCCTCGGTGGCTTTGGCGGTCTTCTTGGCGAGGTCTTTGACCTCGTTGGCCACCACGGCGAATCCTTTTCCCGCCTCTCCCGCCCGCGCCGCCTCAATCGCCGCGTTCAACGCCAACAGATTCGTCTGCTGCGCAATCGCGGTGATCACCTTCACCACTTTCCCAATCTCCGCGCTGCTCTCCCCGAGCTTGCCGATCGTCTGATTGGTGGTGCTTGCCACCTGCACCGCTTGGCTCGTGATCTGGGTGGCTTTAATCACATTCTTGGCGATCTCCTTCAGCGTGGCAGACATCTCCTCGGCGGCAGTGGCCACCGTCTGGACATTGCGGCTCGTCTGTTCACTCGCCGAAGAGACGGTGCTCGCCAACCGCTCCGTCTCCTCGGAATTTCCGCTCATCTTCAGCCCGGCCGCCGACAGCTCTTCCGATTGATGATTCAAATCGGCGATCCGACTGTGGACCTCTCCGCGAACCGCTCCAATCACCCCTTCCAGATACGCCTGTTTTTCGGCCCCGTCTCGCATCTCCTCTATTCCTCGACTGCAGGCGATGATCAGAATGAAATCTTCAAAAACGACCCACGCCGCATGCTCCAGCCATCGCCATTCACTTCCCGCCGCCATTCCGAATACCGAATGAGGAAAGAAAATCCCCCTAATCAGATGATCGAGCGCCACCACGGCGGTCGCTGAAATCAGCAACGGCCAATCGCGGTAAAATGCGATAAAAGCAAGGGACCCAAAGACATGAAAATGGGTCTCGATCCGTCCCCCCGACAGGTGAATTAACAGGGCGCCCATCAGCATCTGACCGACGGCGATGGCATGCCGCGTGACCACCTCACCCGGTTGGGTGAGGGCCAGGAAGAGCGGTATCCCCGTGAATACCCCTCCCAAGACGATCGCGAGCAGGAGCGGATATTGGGTCTGGGCCGCTTCCGGCCACTGGTTTGGAAAAACCAAGAGAGCGAAAACGATTCCGACAAACCATTGGAAGATCATCAGCCGGCCAAAGAGCGAATCGATTTCGCGCATGTTGGCCTGTTTTTTTTCGTTGAGGAGGGTTTCGATTCGTTCCTTCATTCCCGCTGATGCTTGATCACCTTTCTTCATCGCTGCCATTGGTCCTCCATCGACTCACTCCTGCCCATTAACGATCGCACTCAAAGCAACCGTATCTGCGGCGTATTTCCCTTCGCTATTTCCAATGGTTCGGCGTCCCGCTTTCTCCCATTCCATGGCCGATCCGGAATTGACTGACCATCGCCATGAGCTCACTTCCCAGCATCGCGAGCCTTTGAGCGGCGGCCATCACATGAGCCGTTCCCTCTGCGGCACTTTTTGCAGCAGTCACAACCTCTCTGATATTTTGGGTCACTTCTCTCGTCCCACGCGCCGTATCGGTCACATTGCGGCTGATCTCATTCGTTGTCGCCGTCTGCTCCTCCAAGGCACCTGCAATCGTCGTCGCAATCTCATTGACCTGACCGATGATCCCCGAGATCGCTCCGATGGCGGAGACCGCCTCTTTCGTATCGGTCTGAATCATGGCGATCTTCCGACCGATCTCTTCGGTTGCATTGGCCGTTTTCTTCGCCAGATCTTTCACCTCGTTCGCCACCACGGCAAAGCCTCTTCCCGCCTCTCCCGCCCGCGCCGCCTCAATCGCCGCATTCAATGCCAAGAGATTGGTTTGCTGTGCAATCGCGGTGATGACTTTGACGACATCGCCGATTTCCGTGCTGGAATCTTTCAACTGGAAGATGGTTAGATTCGTCCGCTCGGCCATTTTCACCGCGTCCAGGATCATCTCCGTCGCTTTCTGAACCTCCCTGGCAATCTCTCCTAGGGTGGCCGACATCTGCTGGGCGGCCGTCGCGATGGCATGCACGCTTCGATCAGCCTGCTCCGTCGATACCGAGACGGTTTTTACCAACTGCTCGGCCTTTTCCGAACCGGCACTCATCTGCTGGCCGGAAGCCGACATTTCGTCGGAAGCCGACGAAACCTGAACCGCCTTCTCCCGGATCTGGGAGATCATCTTTTCCAGATTTTCAGTCATCTTATTAAACGCAGCCGTGAATAGACCGATTTCATCCGATTGGGCGACCACGCCTCGGACAGTCAGATCGCCGGAGGCGACCCTGGCGGCAACCGCTGAAATGCGTCTTAACTTTTCGACGATAGAGTGGGACAGGAAAAGTGAAATCGCCAAACCGACCCCTAAAAAGACAACAGAAACTCCAATGACAATTTTCAGGAGCAATCCTTTGAGCCATCGGGAAGCTTCTCCCAACGTCCGGGAAAAGTCCTCTTCCAGACGGCTTAAGTTCTCATTAATGAGATCGAGATGGGTCAGCGCGGCATCGACCGCGGCGGCAGAGGCTCCGCCCGAAGAGATCTCGCGATGCAGTGTCTTCCCCACGTCTTGGAATTCGGAGATGAGACGGTCCCCTTCACTCCAGATACCGATCGCCTTATCGAGATAGTCCAGATGGCGAAATCGTCTGAACAAGAAGATCATGGTCGCGTGATCCTCCGGGTGCACCTTTCCGCCGACGAGTCCCTGAAGGGTCAATGTCATATCGGGATCCGATTTTTCCAATTCCAACCTGACCTTCTTGTCTGAAAGCATGACCTCAAAAGCATTGAGATAAGCTTGATAGTGCGCTTCGTCCCGTGTTGCAGCATATCGAACCAGATGATAGGCCCCCTCTTTCTGATGCTTTGACCAGATCCCTTCCGCGCCGACATAGGCACGAACTCCCGAAAGGAGTGTCATACCGAGATAACTGAAGAGCGACACGCCGACGACAATTGAACAGTAAAGCACGATGATTCCATATAGCTTTTTGGCGATCGACCCATCTGTTCGGAAGTTCATGGGACCCTTTTAGCGTCTCTTATTCATTGAGAGCCCGGTCTTTCAGAATTCCGTCCAACCGGCTACTCATACCGGAACCGCCCCACGATCTCCTTCAGCTGCGTGGCCATCCGGGCCAGCTCTTCCGCCGATTTTTTCGCATTGCCAGCACCGACGGAGGTTCCCTTGGCGGTATTCGCCATACCGAGAATGCTCTTGGCGATGTCCGAGCTCCCTTTTGCCGCCTCTGAAACGCTCTCACTGATCCCATTGGTTGTGATCGTCTGCTGTTCGACCGATCCGGCGATCGAGGTCTGAATGCCGTTCATCTGACTGATGATCGTCCGGATTTGATTAATCGCTTCGACCGCCTCCTTCGTGTCGTTTTGAATCAATTCAATTTTTCTTCCGATTTCTTCGGTGGCCTTGCCGGTCTTCTTGGCAAGCTCTTTGACTTCATTCGCCACGACGACAAATCCTTTTCCGGCCTCGCCGGCCCGCGCCGCTTCAATCGCCGCATTCAATGAGAGAAGGTTCGTCTGCTGGGCAATGGCGGTGATCACTTTAATGACATCGCCGATTTCATTGCTGCTCTCCCCCAATTTTCCAATCTTGCCGTGGGTTCCCTCCGCCAGCGAGACCGCCCGGTTTCCGACCTGAGCCGCTTCCCGCGCATTTTGCGCGATTTCACGAATACTGATGTTCATCTCCTCCACCGCCGAAGAGACTGACTGCAGGTTTCGGCTTACCTCCTCCGCCGTGGTGGAGACGACATTCGCCTGCCCCGCCGTCTCTTCGGCATTCCCGCTCATCTGCTGGCTGACTGCAACCAGATTCGCAGAAGACTGCGAAAGGACGTCGGCACTGACGGAGATTCCTTTGATACTCCCCCCCATTCGATCAATGGCCCGATTGATTGCCTCTCCGATTTGACCGATTTCATCCCGTATTCGGAGCGCGACTCGTCCGGTTAAATCTCCCTGGGCCAATTGATTGGTGACCGTCATCGCCTGTTCAACCTGGTTCTTTACAGAGCGGATCACCACGAATGACAAGACGCCGAGCAGGAAGATGCAGACAAAGACAATAAGAAAGATCACGGCAAACGCATTCGCCGCCTTTTTTTGATTGGCACGCCCCACATAGAACGTCTCTTTCATATCTTTTTTCCATTTGGCCGTGAGCGTTTCCAGCTCCCCATGGACCTGGTTATAGAGTCCCTGCATCCGCTCCAAGACACCCACAAGATTGTTGTCTCCCTTTTCCTTCCGGATCATCCTTACCGTCGCCTCATGTGCGATGGCATAATACTGGGTAAAGGGCTCCTCCAGATTTGTGAATGCCTTGGCCGATTGAACCTTCTCTTTTCCTTCTTGAAGATGCCTCAAAAAAATGTCTCGAAGGGTATCCGCTTTATTAACCATCTCCATGTCGGCGGCTGCGACCGCGTCTTGAAGATTCCGCTGAATGTCGGAAAGGACTGCTTCTAAATCGCGGCTCAACTCCAGGGCCGGAAAGTAGTCGTTCTCGATCCGCGTCATAACATCCTCATCGGCATTGCGCCCCATTTGAGTAAACAATAAAATGAGGAGAAACGCGACCGTTGCCAATAATGGCATCAGAACAATCTTATGGGTAAATTTCAGGTGGTTAAACACACCCCCTCCTTCCTCGACGTCAGTCGAGCACTTTGACGACCTTTATACCCTCTCCGACGGCGGCGCCGTCGGAGACATATCCGATCGCATCGGTATTGTCCCGAACATAAGCAAGGACCTCTCGGTCAGAGTCTTTTTCGACGGGGGGCACCTCACGGCCGGAAAAGATCTGCTTCTGCCAATAGCTGACAATCTGGTGGACGTCTTTTCCGTGCACCTGCTCCGAAAAGGCCTTTCTCACAGAAGAGGACTCCACCTGGTCGACCGGAAGAACTTTATGGCCGTTTTCCCAAGTGCCTGCCTTCTTCAAAAAGAAATTAGAAATTTGTGCCTTCTTCATCATCGAGGCCGGATTCGATGCATTGACGATGATTTTGACCGACATCTCCCCCGCCGCAATGAGTGGGACAATTAAAGGCAAGACAACCAGCAATATCAAAATAGATCTATTTTTTATGCTCATCTCCTTTTCATCTCCTCATTAGAAGTGTGGAAGACACCCGCCTCAGAACGAAGGTTGAGGCGGAAATGGCCCAAGCAGGGTCATTCCCATCCACTTCTTCTCAGAAGCTGGTTGAAAGGCTCACGATATAGTACTGCGCCCGGACCGGGTCGCCGTCGATGTGAGCAACAGGATCCTCAATGTTGAGCGTTTTCAACCAATGCTGTTCGACTTTCACGACGACATTGGGACGAAACGCATAATTCACTCCAACGGCATAGTCCTTTGAAAGACTAATATTGTCTTTGAATCCTGGAAGATCGAGATCTGCAATTTCGACCATTCCGTTCAACCGAAGCTTATTAAAGAGCTTAATGCCAGCCAATAAGTAATAAGCATCAAACTTATCGGTCTTGGAGTCGCTATACATATACTCCGCCTGTACAACAAAATGCTCAAGGTCCGCATCGAATGACGCACGCCAATCCATTCGGGTCATTTTGGCGCCCGGGGCCAGAAGAGGAACCCCCGAATCGGTTGAACGGTAGCCGCCCACGCCCACTCTGACACCTTCCATCGGCGTCTGTAACCAAAGTTGTCCCCCGAGGGCATTCTTGGATCGAACGGGGGTGATGACCCCATCGATAATATAATCGAAGTCCCACTCTCCACCGTAGATATCGGTCCGGAGTTCCCAGTCGCCGATTTGCAGCGTATGGGAAATCTCAGCACCATCGACCGTTTCGCTGGAGAAGGCCGATTCACCATACATTTGGCTCGGAGGACGATAAAATGGAAGGATCGTGCCGACATCCAGTACTTCGTTGTAGATCCCATGTGGAATCGGAATCTTTCCGATTTTCACAACCACGGAATCGAGCAGCTGGTGTTGATAATAGACCCAGTCCATATGAACATCGGGTTTTACTGTTTGGAGGACACTCTTCCCTATCCGCTCATGACTGAGCTGTAGGACGAAAGTGTCGTCGCCGGGCATTTTATAGCGGAATTGCAGGGCCGCCGTCCGGTAGTCGGTTGTTCCGTCGTCCGGAATGCCCAAGATCTGCCCGCCGTGAGAGTTGGCATAAGCCTGCGTGAGGTAACCGTGGACCGAGAGGTTCGATTCCAAGTTCTCGGCGGAGACCGTCGCTGCGACGGACAATCCTCCTATCCAAAGCCCAATGAGAACAATCGCACTCCACCCCCACACTGGCTTCGACCGGTATTTCTCTTTCATCGACTGGATGGTTATCATTCTGGTTCCTCCTGGTTAACTGTTGTGATCTCCCTATTCGGCTTTCTTATTACTCGTTCGTATCAGGACCTTCCCTCGCTAAGGCGATTTCGAAAGAATCTCACTCGGCGACGGGCCGACCCCTTTAATCACCGCTTCCGTGTTCAATGCGAGAAAAATCCGGTCTTCGAGTTTGTAGACGCCGTCGAGCACCGAGGCGAGCTGGGCATCGACCGTTTCAGGAGGAGGCTCAAAGAGGCTCGGCAACACCTCGATCACATCCCCGATCTGATCGACCAGAAAATTAACCGGACCTTCCAATGTGCGGACGACCACGCTCATTGCTTCAACTCCGGCCGCCCGAGGAGAGAAACCGAGCCGAACACGCAAGTCGATCGTGGTCACAATCTCGCCGCGCAGGTTAATCAATCCGGCGATGATCGAAGGGGCCAAGGGGACCGACGTAATCGCCGGCGCAGTGAAGACCTCCTGGACATTCTCCACCTCGACCCCGAAGAAGTGATCTTCGATAAAAAAGGTGGCATACATCGCGTTATTTTCGCGGCGCCGGTCGGCCTTGGTCTTTCTCCGCTCCATTTCATCGGGGAGATCCAGGCGGACCCTGCGGCGTTGTGCGCCGCGCGATATTAGCTCTTTTTCCGCTTCGGATTTTTCTTCAGACATCTTTTATCCTTCAATCGCTTGTCGCTGTATTGCCTGCGGTCAACCGACCCGTGCTTCTTCCTTCAGCCATCCCGGCTCGACACTTTCGATGATCTGATCGATGGCGAGGAGATCGGTCGTCATCCCTTGAATCACGAGCGATCCTTGAACCCCCGTCTTGCCCTGAGGAGGAGGGTGAAGAAGAATCTCCTCATTGACGGTATCGAGGATCTGCCCGACGACCAGACCGATGCTTTTATGATTTTTCGAAAAAATGATCGCCGGGAGGGTCTCCTTCCCATTTGATGAAACCGCTCCCTCGATCAGGCGGTCCAAATGAATCAGCGGCAACAAATCGCCCCGGTATTGCACGACCTCCCGTCCCGCCGCATGTTCCACCTTCGCCGCTTGAAACTCTTCGAGTCGCGCGACCGCCGAGAGTGGAATGGCATACCGATCTTGACCGGAAAGGGAAAAGAGAAGGAGGGTCTCCTCCGTAATGGAGGGCGCCTCTTCTTCCTTTAACTCGCCCTTCAGCTCCGCTCCGGCCGCCATCTGATGGATGCCGCCTGCTTCGGCGATTCCGGAGACGTCAAGGATCAACGCGACGGTCCCATTCCCGAGGATCGTCGCACCGGCGAAGACCATCAGCCCTTTGAGCTGACGGCTCAGCGGTTTTACGACGATCTCCTCCCGATCGCTCACCTCATCGACCACGAGCCCGAACGAGTTCCCGCCGCTTCCGAGGACGACAATATTCGTCTCTTCGGCCAGCGCCGCTTCGCAGGCGCCTTTTTGTAACCGAAGGAGGCGGCTGAGGCGGAGAAGGGGAAGGAGCACCCCGCGCAGCCGGTAGAACTCGGCGCCATGAATCACTTCAACCCGCTCTCCCGCTTCGACATCGACCCGAACCAGCTCAATGAGATTCGCCTGGGGGATTGCAAAAAGGTCTTGACCGGCCTGGACCATCAACGCAGGGATGATGGCAAGGGTCAGTGGGATCTTCAGTTTGAGAAGCGTACCTCGGCCACTCTCGCTTTCAATCTCAATCGTGCCGCTGATCTTCTCGATATTGTTCCGAACGACATCCATCCCAACCCCCCGTCCGGAGACGTGGGTGACCTTCTCGGCGGTTGAAAGTCCCGGCAGGAAGATCAGATTCAGCGCCTCCGTCGGCGACAGACCGGCTGCCGCATCGGCGGAGATCAATCCCTTCTCGACCGCTTTGCGTTTGACCCGGTCGACATGGATGCCGCCGCCATCGTCCCGGATCTCGATGTTAATTTGTCCTCCTTCGTGATAAGCCTTCAGCGCCAGGGTCCCTTTCGGATTTTTACCCTGCTCACTCCGGACATCCGGCGCCTCGAGCCCATGGTCGATCGCATTACGGACAATGTGTGTCAGCGGATCTTTAATCGCCTCCAGGAGCGTTTTATCGAGCTCGGTCTCGGCCCCTTCCATCACCAGCTCCACCTCTTTGCCATGCGCACGGGCCAGGTCTCTGACGACCCTGGGAAATTGGTTCCAGACGTTTCGGATCGGCTGCATCCGCGTCCGCGTCACACTCTCTTGAAGCTGTGTGGTAATCAGGTTCATCCGCTGCGCAATGGCGGTATCGGCGGCGTTCTCCCGATCCCGGGTCCGCTGAAGCAATTGATTACGAACCAGGACAAGCTCGCTCACCAAGTTCATCAATTTGTCGAGCAGACCGACGTCGACGCGGAGGGTCGATTCCGCAGCTGAGAAACCCTTGGAGGAGGTTGACGCCGTTTCCGTCTCCTCCCCCGTCTTCCCCTCCCCTCCCCCGCCCGTCGGCGGCGCAGGAGGAGGCGTCGCGACGGGGGGTGCGGCTTTGGGGGCCGGTTCCGTTTTGCTTTTCCCCTTTCCTTTTCTCTTGGGAGCCGGAGCGGACGGCGCCGGGGACGGACCGTCTGTTTCGCTCGGCGGCAGAGGGGGGGCGTCGCTCAGGAAGGCATCCAACTTCCGCCGGATGGCATCATAGTTTTTTTCAGGCTCATGCAATGTTGCTTCGATATGCGCCAAAATCTCTTTGATGGCATCAACCGCCTCCAGAAGGAGAGTGACCCCTTCCGGCGTCACTGGGATTTTTCTGTCCCGCATTCGAACCAGGATGTTTTCCGCGCCGTGGGCGACATTCTCCAGCTTCGGCAGCGCAAGGAACCCGCAGGTCCCCTTAATCGTATGGACCGTTCGAAAGATGCTCGCCAGGAGTCCGGCGTTCGTCGGATCTTTTTCAAGGGCGACAAATTCCTGATCGAGCCGTCCGAGACCCTCCGCGCACTCAATCAGAAACTCTCTGAGGATGCTTTCCTGTTCATCCATCGATTTTCACCTCCGGCCTGCCTCTCGCTGAAAACGTCCGATCTCATCCCAACCGGCCGCTTATGACTTGTTCTTTGCCTCCGCCAACGCCCCCTTCAGCTTTACAATCGCTTGCGCGTGAAGCTGACAGACCCGCGATTCCGTCACATGCAAGACCAGCCCGATCTCCTTCATCGTCAACTCCTCAAAATAATAAAGAGAGATGACCTGCCTCTCTTTTTGAGGGAGCCGGTCCATCGCCTCAATCAATCGCTCCCGCATCCCCTGGGCGAGAAGGGAAGAGAGCGGGTTTTCGGCGCGGGGGTCGGCAACCGACTCGATCAAACGCCGCTCGTCCGTTTCGCCCAATGCAAAATCTTCCAAGCGCAGCAGGGTAATCGCCTTCGCGCTCAGGAGAAAGGCACCGAACGTCTTTGCATCCATTTCGAGTGCGGCCGCCATCTCGGCCTCGCTGGGAGGATGGCCATATTCTTTTGTCAGGCGGCTGCATGTCTTCTCGAAGAGCGCGACCTTTTCACGAACCGAGCGTGGAATCCAATCGAGCGACCGAATTTCATCAAGCATGGCGCCCCGGATTCGAAATTCCGCGTATGTCTTAAACTGCGCTTCTCTCGAAGGGTCATATTTTTCGAACGCGTCCATGAGCCCGATGATGCCGGCATGAATGAGATCTTCGACATCGAGCGTGGGAGGAAGACGAAAGACGAGCCGCTGCGCCAGGAAGCGGATGACCGGTGCAAACTCCTCGATTAACTTTTCCATCTTCGCCGTCTCGATCCGCGGCGCGGTTAGACGCTTTGACATTTTCTTCTCGTTAGTCCTCCAGCCTCTTTTCCACACAGGAAGTACCCTCTGCATTCCGAGAGACGACCGTCTTCCAGAGGAATTGAACGTTTCCCTTGGGAAGCTCGCTGACCGGTCGCTGAATCACTTCTCTTGCAAGCTCCCTGAATCGAAGGCTCGACCGCGCATTCGGATAGCGCTCGACAACCGCTTTTTGCTGGCAGACCGCCATCGGAAGATACGCGTCGTGCGGAATCGACCCGATGTATTCCACGGCCACACCGAGAAATTGATCGGCGACCCGGCTGAGCTTCCGAAAAAGATCAGTCGCCTCCTGCTCGTTATTGGCCATGTTGACCAGCAGGTTAAATCTTTTTTCTCCGTGCTGACGGGAGAGAACTTTCATTAACGCATAGGCATCGGTAAGGGAGGTCGGCTCCGGGGTGGTCACGACAACGATCTCTTGGGCAACGGTATTAAAATAGGTGACGTTGGAGGAGATTCCGGTGGCGGTATCGATTAGAAAAACGTCGATCTCCTGCTCCAGACGATCGAGCTCGGAGAGCAGAATCAGCTTCTGCTCGGAGGTCAGCTGTGTCAGATCTTCCATCCCGGAACTCGTCGGAAGGATCCAAATTCCCTCCGGACCGCGGGTCATGACCTCGGAAACGGACTTCTGCCCGCGAAGAACATGCTCCAGGGTATACGGGGGGATGATTCCGAAGAGAACATCGATATTCCCGAGACCCAGGTCGGCATCGAGGATGAGAACGCGCTGCCCCAGCCGAGACAAAGCGATCGCGAGATTCGCGACGACATTGGTCTTTCCGACCCCTCCTTTGCCGCTCGTCACCGCCATCACCCTCGGCTGAGCGGGGCTGGAAGAGGAATGGCCCCACCCTCGGACTTTATTCACCTGATCCATCCGAGTTCCCTTGAAAAGCCGATAAGATGAAGGGGCCTTTAAGGCCCGTTTTGAGCGGCGGTCCGCTTCCGGCTCTGACTGTCAAACGCATCCCTCTCTCAGGACTTTACTCTATAAAGGTATAAATCTATATACTACAAAGCAATGTTCATGCCTACCGATCAACCGGACCGGACCGGTCGGCGATCATCGCATCCATTCCTCTTGTTCCTTTATATAGAGGCGTTTTCCGACGTTGCACGATTGCCGATTCGAAGGGGCGTCAAAAATGGCGGGGGTAATGTCATACCGTTGACGTATATCGTGACATATTCGAACGACGGGCAGGGGCGTGCTCTTTTCAGGAGCGTGCTCTTTTGATGGATCGAAACGATGGCGGTTGGATCGAGCGAATCTTCCGTTATCCGGACAGAACGAAACGGCTTCGATCATTGACAGATGAAAAAAGTCTGTTATGATCTTTAACATATTACAGTCTTGATTCTTTACAGGAATAACACTACCCCGGAATAACACTCCTTGTCGTAATCGGAGAAGATGTGAGCGCTGATCGGATTCTCATCGTCGAGGATGACCCGTCCATTCGTACGATCTTATCGGACCTCCTGACCCGGAACGGATATCAAACCGAAAACGCCTCGGACGGTCCTCAGGCGGTCGCGCTGGCGACAGAGGCGCCGTTTCACCTCTATTTGATCGATCATCATCTCCCCGGCATGGTCGGTATCGACACCCTGCAAGCGATCAAAAAAATAAACCCCCATGCGATCTGTATCATTTTGACCGGCTTCGGAACGGTGGAGCTCTCCGTAAAGGCGATGAAGGCAGGCGCGTTCGACTTTATTGAAAAACCGTTTCAGCTCGACGCCATTCTCACTTTGGTGAAAAATGCGCTGGAGTATCACCGATTGAAGCAAGAGAACTCTCTCTTGCAGAAGATCGTTCGGGAGAAGTATCGGTTCGAGAACATGGTCGGCCAGAGTCCCTTGATGCAACGCCTTTATGGATTAATCGACCGGGTGGCCAACAGCGACAGCACCGTTTTGATTCAGGGAGAGAGCGGAACCGGGAAAGAGGTCGTCGCCAAGTCGCTCCACGGCAACAGCGCTCGAAAAGACAAGCCGCTGATCCCGGTCAACTGCGGCGCGATTCCCGAGTCGCTTTTGGAGAGTGAGCTCTTCGGTCACGAAAAAGGGGCGTTCACCGGTGCGGTGGCCTCTCGAATTGGGCGCTTTGAGCTGGCCCATGGCGGAACGCTCTTCCTCGATGAGATCAGCGAGCTTCCCCTGCCCCTTCAAGTGAAACTCCTCCGGGTCCTTCAAGAGCGCTCGTTCGAGCGGGTCGGTGGGACCAAGACGATCCATGTCGACGTCCGCATCATCGCCGCGACCAATCAAGACTTGGAGCGCGCCGTCGACGAGAAGCGTTTTCGAAAAGACCTTTTCTACCGTCTGAATGTCATCCCGATCAATATTCCTCCCCTCCGTGAGCGGAAGGAGGATATCCCCCTGCTGGTCGATCATTTCATTCACCATTTTAACGGGAAGAAGCAACAAAAGATCGAGGGGATCTCTCCCGACGCCGAGAAGCTGTTGATGGAGTACCCCTGGCCGGGAAATATCCGTGAGCTGGAAAATCTGATCGAACGAATTATTACCCTCAAGCAAGAAGGATACATTCAGCCGTCGGACCTTCCCGATAAGCTGACCAAATCGGAAGAGCGCCATCTCCTCTTCCAATTTGAGTTGCCGGAAGAAGGGGCCAACTTTTCCGAGCTCGTCTCCGAATTCGAAAACCAGCTCCTTCAGCAAGCCTTGTTAAGGGCGAACGGGGTCAAGAACCGGGCGGCCCAGCTCCTCAAGATGAACCGGACCACCTTGGTCGAGAAACTGAAACGCCGCTGGGCGCAAACCTCCAACCGCTTGGAGGCGGTCCCAGCCGAGCCCGGCTCCGATCGGGATCCGGAAACCCTCTCTGCCGCGAACACCGACATCGTTTAACGAACGTCGACCCCTCCCCTCCTTCATTAAACGCTCAGCCCGATCTATATCGTCCCCGCGCCTCTCTCCCGCATCCCCGCGGGAGGAAACCGCTTGACAAGTCCGGAAACCGTTCGATATAGTCACCTGATCACCACTCCTAAGCGTATTGTGGACGTTTTCTGGTGGGATCGTCCTGGCCCGGCCATCATACTTCCCCTACTGAAACTCAAGAGAAAGGTATCGTTTTTATAGTGAGCGCAGCGGACGAAGGAGGAAACCTATGGCGCGTTATCTGATCGTTGACAGCCGTGATTTAACCGAATACACCAACGGCCGTTATATTCAAAAGGTTGCCGGAAAATTAAAGGAAGATGGAAATGATGTGACCCTCTTCCTCATTGAGAACGGTGTCATCGCCGCTCGAAAGGGAGGAGATATCGCGAAGAATTTAACCGATCTTTCAAAACGGGGCGCCAAGGTCTTGGTGGATGACATCTCCTGCAAGGCGCGCGGGGTGGCCCAGCTGGCCGACGGGATCTCTCAATCGAATGTCGATCAGCTCGCCGACCTCATCACGGAAGGATCGGACAAGGTCATCTGGTACTAACACGTCACCTGGAATTTAGGAGGACCCCCATGGCCACTGAAACGACGCCGAGCAGCGCTCCGGCAAAAGTAAAACGGGTTGCGATCGTTCTGGCAACCGGCTCTTATCAACGCGAGGCTCCCACCACCGTGCTTCGACTGGTTGAAAAACTCCTGCAGCGCGGGGTCGATGTGAACGTCTGGGCCTTTGAGGAAGCGGTCACACTGACCAATAAAGATCAGATCGATCACAACGAGCCCGGATCGCTCCAAAAAGTCCTTGGCGAAAAACATCCGAACATCGGCCGGTTCATCGATCAGATGATCCGCGCGGGACTTCACGGTGCGAAGCTCGACTGGGTCTCATGCATCCTTTGCGTGCAAGAGCGCGGCGTCGAGAAACACCAGATGGGGGGCTCAATCGTCGGCACCCTCGGTGATCTCTGGAAATTCGTCAAGGCGGCCGACCGGGTGATCTGCATCCCGACTTATCGATAATTTGAACTGAACGGAGGTTATAGATGGCCAATAAGGTGCTGGTTGTCTTCGAAAAGCCGATCTATCTCAGTTTTGAGCCGGTCGATCCGCATGTCTTCGCCACCGCCCTCGGCGTCTCCGACACCCCGGTCGAGGTGAATGTGCTGCTCCGCGATTCGGCGGTAACCTATGGCGTGAAGAACCAACAGGTCAACGTCAAGATCGCCGGGCAAGACATCATGCTCCATGAAACCTCCCCGGAAAAGGTCATGACCTTCATGATCGAGCATGGCGCGAAGATCCGCGCCGTCTCCGAAGACATGAAGATGCGCGGCATCAACAAGGAAGATCTGGTCCAAGGAATCGAGGTCATCTCCGAAGATGACTCCGTTCGCCTGCTCGAAGAGCACGATTCCTTCATGGTATGGTAACGTCTCCCGGCCGGCGGCCCCGGTTCCCGGACCGTCGGCCGGCTTGTCCACCTTGTATTGAATGGATATTCACGTCGCAAAAGTGTTAAACGTCACCGAATACTTCAACCCGATCGATTGTCGAAGCCTGGGGGTAATCCGCACCACCCTGGCGACGATGGAAAAGGGAGCGATTCTGGAAGTCCATGGAAACCGGTTTCAGCACCGTGAAATCGCCGCCTGGACGCAGAAGTTCAAACATCCGATCGTAAAAGTGGAAGATGTCGACGGCCTCGTAAAGATCTTCATCGAAAAGGGAGGGCTCACCCCGGCCCCGCCTCCCCAAAAACCTCAGAGTCAATGAAATGAAAAAGATGGCGATCATTGTCACCCGGGGGACCCACAACAACTTCGTGACGGTCCTGACGATGGTGATGGCCGCGGCCGTCTGCGAGATGTCGGTCCGGATTTTCTTCCGGGACGAGGCGGTCTACAAACTCTCCAAGAAAAAGATCTCCGACCTTAACCTTTCCGACGTTTATGCCGGCGTCGAGAACGAGTTGAAAAAGAACTACGAGGCGACCGGAATGGTCGACCTCCAGAAAGCGATTCGAGAGGTCAAATCACAAGGAGATGTAAAACTCTATACCTGCACCTCCTCGATGGCGCTCATTGGGATGGCCCAAGACGACCTCATCCCCGAAATCGACGAGCCGCGCGGTCTCACCTCTTTCCTCCTTGAGGAGATGGACGACGCCGACATGATCCTCACCTTCTGAGCCTCACACCCCCTCCCCATTCTTAACGAATTCTCTGCGCCGATCTTTTAGTCGATCTTTTAATGGAAACGATGACTTTGGGCTGGAACTGAGCCTTGACCGTTTCCCGCAACAAATAAATCAGCGACAGAAAATGGCCGGCGATCAGAAACCCGAAACATCCCCGAAATTCAAATGCCGAGGAGGAAGGATAGGTGACCGAGACCCAAGGAAGGGCATAGACAAAGGTCAATTTCTCTCTGAATAAAAGGGGAATCACGACCAAGATCGAAAGCGGCGAGAGAAGCACCGCGAGCTTTTGGCCCCAATCCCGCCTTAATCCCAACCCGACCCCGACCGTCAGAAACGGAATCGCATAAACCAGACCCGATCCGAGCAGCAGCCCATCCCCATATTGAAAATAAGGAAGAAAGCAGGCCACCGCCGTCAACAGATAAAACAGGGCGATCAGGTCAACTCCTTTTCGGGCCATTGAGAATCCGGCAAGCAGGAAGTAGAGGAAACGACGGTCTCTTTTTTTTCTTTACGGTTTGATCTCTTTTGCCGGCTTGGCACAGCGGAACCCGGCGGAGATCGCCTTGGTCGCCGGCGCCAACGAGATCCGATTGAAGGTCTGGAAAGAGAGGCCGCATTTGTAATAGCTGCAATCGAAGAACGATCCCCCCCGCAGCACCTTGAGCTTCTCTCCATAATTCGGGTGAGGAACATTATTCCCAGGATAGGGAAGAAACCAATCCGAGGTCCACTGAAAGACGTTGCCCGACATATCATAGACGCCATAGGGACTTCGGCCGTCGGGGAAAGCGTTCACCGGCGTCGTGTCTTTGATCTCTTCCATCGGCACGTTTGCCCGCTTCGCCTCGTACTTCGCTCCCCACGGAAACATCCTTCCATCGCTCCCCCGCGCCGCCTTCTCCCACTCTTGCTCCGAGGGAAGGTGCTTCCCCTCCCATTTGCAGTAGGCGTCGGCATCAAACCAGTTCACAAACGTCACCGGATGATTCGCCTTTCCCGGCGGATATTGATCGTCCTTCCAATGGGAAGGAGGGGTTCGATGGGTCGCATCGACGAAGCGCTTGTAATGCGCGTTCGTGACGTCATACTGGTCGATATAGTAATCGTCGAGGTGGACGGTGTGGCGCGGGCCGGCGTTCTTCTTGAAGAAATCTTCCCCCATGATGAAATCACCCGCCGGGATTAAAACCATCTTCTGCGCGATGATCTCTTCTTTCTTCGGCGCCTCCACCGCGCGGACCGCACGCTGACGGTACGCTTCTAACCCGAGAACGTCTACGAGCTGGTGGAGTTGATGACAGTTGGCGCACCATGGCTCACGAGAGTCGTCGATCTGATGCCGGGAGGGCCCCTTGTGGCAGAGACGGCACTCCTTCCGCGAAGCGGGATCGGAGAGATTCGGCCCGACCGTCTGACCGGAGGTAGAACCGAGGAGGAGAAACCCCGTTCCCAAAATCAGAAGCAATGCAAAAAGAAGATTAAATCCTTTCCGTTTCATGGCGGCAGATCATAGCATATTTCGGAAGAGGAGGGTAGGCCGGCGATTGAGCCGGATGATGCAGGAACGCCAAAGAGGGAACGATGCGGGATTCCCAATGACTGCTTCGGGCGCTTCGGGAAGGACGATCAGGCGAGTCAGGACCTCCCTATCCTACCTAGAGGGCTAGGAACGGATTTAGAACCGCAGCGCCAGCCCCAATAAATAAGCCTTCGATCCGCGGCTCACCCAGGGGGCCCAGCGCGAATCGGGGTAGAAGTAGCGGTAGGCATCGACCGCCGCCGGCAAGAAAACGAGCGCCCCGACCCACCGGTCTTTGACTCCGAGCGACTCCGCCATTCCGCGCAGATCGCCATCGGGATCTTTGCGCCCGACCAGGGCATAGCCGATCGAGGTGATGATATTAAACGCCAACACCCCCTTCAAAAAAGGCCGCGGCTCCTCCCGAATTTCAGGATCGAGCGTCAGGATCAGCTCTGAGGTGATGTTCTGGCTGTTAATCCCTGCCGACGCGATGGCAAATCGCTTGTCGGCCCCTTCGGGAATAGGCTGTCCATTTTCGTCAAGGTATTCGATCTCCCCCCTGCTGTCCTTGATGGCGACGAGATCATATTTGACGACGACGAACGGAATCGGCTTGCGACGCGATTCAATCCGAACACCGTACCCAAGCGACTCCGCCATGAGCGCGTGGGCGCTCTCATGCAGCACAAACGCCGACGCCCCCCCCGCCAAGAGCCAGCCATAGTCGGAGGCCGACCAGTTTTCTTGAGCCGACCCCCTCCCCTGCCAGCAGGAAAGAAGGAAGATGATGAAGATCCCCTCCGAGACAATCTTTCTGATCCATCTGCTCCAATGGGTGCCTTGAAAAATACCGCTCAGACCGCGCCCTCCGTATGAGTCGCTTTGGATATACAGGAAGCCGGGGGGAAAGGCAAACTTTTGTTGGCGAAAGGGATAGGTGTGAAGGGACAGAGAAATAGAGAAAAGCGGGAGAATACAGGAAAAGGCGGGAACTCACGGGAATACTTGAGGAAAGAATCTTTTCTGTCGGAAGGGCCGGAATATTAGAATTGAGAACTCAGGAAGAGAAATAGGAATGCGAACAGAGGTTTGAGAACTGTCTTAAAGAATATTTAAAGGCCGTTTAAACGTTGTTAAGTCAGTACTTTTCTGCCATCTCCACAAAAAAAACAAAAACCAAATGGCCTTTATTTTATTAAAGTTCTCGAATATTAATTTTTTCATATTCTTTTGAACTGATCTTTCCCCTTAATTCAGCGCTGAACGCTGAATCAGCGACAATAAAAAACTTAATGTTTGTTCCAAAGGTGTCTGCCCAAATGAAATAGTCGACAATTGCGAGATCGTCATTTCTCAAGAGCCTAGATAAGTATCGAGTATCAATTGGTTCGGATCTTTGATCTGGGGGTGTCACTTCGCCAGTAAGAACATACCACAAGTCTTGCCAGCCAACACGCTCCCGGTGATTGATGAAAAAGAGGATATTCGGATTCAGATGGTTAGGATTGACCGAGCGGAATTGGTTCGCCGCCTGATGGATCTTACTTTGAACCTTGTTATATGTCGGGTCATTGATTAAACCGGAAAATTTATAATCGAGAATTGATTTGAGTTCACAATATCCAAAGATCTGACTTCCTAAATACAGTTCAAAATCGGCTTGTTTGCCCGCTGATTTCTTGGGAAAGTGACGAGCCTCTATACCCTTTGTTTTGAAGAATTTAATGACCAGTAATTTATCAGCCGTCATTGTCTGACAAGCCACCGTTCGTCATCGGTCACCCTCCAGGGGAGGGTATCATCTATTCTTTAACCTTTGGATCTCTCAACTGGACCGGTCGAGAATGCTTTCGGAGGAATCATATCGGCCAGGCTCAGGTTTCTGTTCAACATATTGGAAATCGCGTCAAACTAATAAAATAAAATATTCCTTGGAATCGAACTCTCCCCCAAGCTTCAGATATACAGGAAGCCAGGAAAGAAGGCAAATATTTGATTCTGAGGCTACAGATGGCAAAGGTTAGTTTTCTGCTTGACAACCGATTCGCCTGCATGATACGTAGAGGAATCAGTTTCTGCTCACTACCAAAGTAGTGATGGTTTATACAGACCGCCCGCCCCCGGAGGTCGGAATCGTCTTGAAGACATTAAAAACAAAAGAGATCATTGACCGATTGTCCGAGATCGGATTTTCGGAATATGAAGCAAAATCGTATCTCGCGCTGGTTCAGAAAAACCCCTCGACCGCCTACGAGATCGGAAAAGATTCGGGCGTTCCCTCCTCGAAGATCTATGAGGTTCTCAGCAAGCTGAAGGAGAAGGGGATGATCCTGACGGTCGAGGAGGAAAACGGCAAAACGAAGCGCTATATCCCGCAGCATCCCGACGAATTTCTCGCCGAATATCAGCACGGCGTCCAGAAGACCGTTCAGTCGCTGCGCGGCGTCCTTAACGGGATGAATGGGAACAAAGAGGCGAGCTATGTTTGGAACATCGTCGACCACGACCGCCTGCTGGAGAAGGCCCATCAGATGATTGAGGCGACCCAGAGGGTCGCCCTTCTCTCCCTCTGGAACGACGAGCTCGCTTTGCTGGAAGGGCCGCTTCGCGCCGCCGAGGAGCGGGGCGTTCAGATCGCCCTGGTCCACTTCGGCCCCCCGAAGATCAGCGTCGGGCAGGTCTATTACCACCCGATCGAAGACACCCTCTACTCGGAGAAACAGGGACGCGCCCTGGTCCTGGTCGTCGACTCCCAAGAGGTCTTGATGGGGAACATCGGCCGCGAGGGGCGAACCGAAGGGGCCTGGAGCCGGAACAAAGGGTTCACGATGATCGCGGAAGATTATGTCAAACATGATATTTACATCGCCAAGATCATCAGCCGTTTTGAAAAAGAGCTGATCAAAAAATTCGGCGAGAAATACGTGAAGCTGCGTGACGTGTTGCATGACGAGGTGATTTCTTAGGAGTTCAAGCTCATGATGAGAGATGGTGCGTCAGACCTTCCTCCCGGTTTTCCCAAAAAACAGGGACTCTACGACCCCCAGTTTGAGAAAGATTCGTGCGGCATCGGCTTTGTCGCCGATATCAAAGGCCGTCGTTCGCACGACATCATTCAGAAAGCGCTTCAGGTGTTGGAGAACCTCTCCCACCGCGGCGCCGTCGGCTGCGACCCCTGCACCGGAGATGGCGCCGGGATTTTACTCCAAATTCCCCACCTCTTTTTAGAGCGGGCCTGCGGTGAGATCGGGCTGAACCTTCCCGATGCCGGTGAATACGGCGTTGGGATGGTCTTTCTTCCCCCCTCCCCATCCGACCGGCGCGCCTGCGAGAGCCTTTTCGAGAAGATCATCGCCGAGGAGGGGCAGCGCTTCCTCGGCTGGCGGGATGTCCCGACCAAAGAGAGCGAGCTCGGCGAGGTCGCTCGCCGCACCCTGCCGGCGATCCGCCAACTCTTCATCGCCCGGGACCGGCTTGGCGAAATGGAATTCGAGCGAAAACTTTATGTCGTTCGGAAACGGGTCGAGAACGCCATCCGGGAGTCGGCCCTCGCACAGCGGAACTATTTCTACGTTTCGAGCCTCTCCTGCAGCACCCTCATTTATAAAGGGCTCCTTCTGCCGAAGCAGATTCCCCTTTTCTATCCCGACCTCGCCGACCCGCGGATGGTCAGCGCATTGGGGCTGGTTCACTCCCGCTTCTCCACCAACACTTTTCCGGCCTGGCCGCTCGCCCACCCCTACCGCTACATCTGCCACAACGGCGAGATCAATACACTCAAGGGAAACGTCAATTGGATGCGGGCGCGGCAAGGGCGGCTCTCCTCCGACCTCTTCGGCGGCGACATCGCAAAGCTCTTCCCGATCATCAACGAAAACCAGAGCGACTCCGCCTGCTTCGACAATGCGCTTGAATTTTTGATCATGGGAGGCCGCTCGCTCCCGCACGCGATGATGATGCTGATTCCGGAGGCGTGGGCCGGCAATCCCGACATGGACCTCGACCGACGCGGTTTTTATGAATATCACGCTTCGATCATGGAGCCGTGGGACGGCCCGGCCGCCGTCGCGTTTACCGATGGAAAGCTGATCGGCGCGACCCTCGACCGAAACGGGCTCCGCCCCGCCCGCTACCTTGTCACGAAGAACGACCTCGTCGTCCTCGCCTCCGAAGCGGGGGTCCTCTCCTTTCCGCCGGAAGAGATCCGGAGCAAAGGGCGGCTCCAGCCGGGGAGGATGTTCCTCGTCGACACCGTTCAAGGCCGGATCATCAACGATGAAGAGATCAAGGCCGACATCTGCGGACGAAAGCCGTATCGATTCTGGATCATGGCGAACCGGATCAACATTGAAGATCTTCCGGAGCCGCTCAATCTCCTTCAGCCCGATCATGCCACCTTGCGGCAGCGGCAGCAGACCTTCGGCTATACCCTCGAAGACCTCAAGATGATCATGACCCCAATGGCGGTCAACGGCGAAGAGCCGATCGGCTCAATGGGAACCGACACCCCGCTCGCGGTCCTCTCGGAGCGTCCCCAGCTTCTCTTCAAATACTTCAAGCAGCTTTTCGCCCAGGTGACCAACCCCCCGATCGATCCGATCCGGGAGCAGCTCGTCATGTCGCTGGTGACGAACATCGGCCCCAAGTCAAACCTCTTGGGGGAGACGCCGGAGCATGCGCGCCGCATTCGGGTACAGCAGCCGATTTTGACCAACGCCGATCTGGAAAAGATTCGGACGATCGCCGACGGCCACTTCAAAACACAGACGCTTCGGATGCTCTTTCCGGTGGCCGAAGGGGTGGCCGGGCTTGCCCCCGCGCTGGAGCGGCTCTGCAGAGAAGCCTCGGAGGCGATTAAGGCCGGATACAAATTCATTATCTTAAGCGACCGGGGGGTCAATGCCGAGTGGGCGCCGATCCCCTCGCTGCTCGCCATCTCGGCGGTTCATCATCACCTGATCCGGGAATGCACCCGGACAGAGGTCGGGCTAATCATCGAAAGCGGCGAGCCGCGCGAAGTCCACCACTTCGCCTGCCTCTTCGGCTACGGCGCCGGCTCGATCAATCCTTATCTCGCCTTCGAAACGCTGACCGACATGGCGCGGGAAGGCTATTTCCCTGAAACGATCGACGAGCCGACCGCCGAGGGGAAATACATCAAGTCGATCAATAAGGGGCTTCTGAAAATCTTCTCGAAGATGGGAATCTCGACCGTCCAGAGCTATTGCGGCGGCCAGATCTTCGAGGCGATCGGATTGAACTCCGACCTGATCGACCGCTACTTCACCGGCACCCCGTCCCGCATCGAAGGGATCGGCATCGAGGCGCTCGCCGAAGAGGTAATCCGTCGACATCTCCAAGCGCATGAGCTCACCCCGGCCAAGCAGCTCGACTATGGGGGCGAATACCATTACCGGATCCAGGCGGAGCACCACAACTGGAATCCCGACACGATCATGAAGCTCCAACATGCCACGCAGAAGGAGAACTACGGCTCTTTTAAGGAGTTCAGCCGGCTCGTCGACGACGAAAGCCGCGCCCGTTCCAACCTGCGGGGACTTCTCGAGCTGGATCTCGCTTCAAAGCCGATTCCGATCGAAGAGGTCGAGCCGGCATCCGCCATCGTCAAGCGATTCAACACCGGCGCGATGTCTTATGGCTCGATCAGCAAAGAGGCGCATGAGATGCTGGCGGTGGCGATGAACCGGATCGGCGGGAAGAGCAATACCGGCGAAGGGGGAGAAGACCCCGAGCGGTTCATCCCGATGCCGAACGGCGATTCCAAATCGAGCGCGATCAAGCAGGTCGCCTCGGCCCGGTTCGGCGTCACCACCCATTATCTGATCAATGCCCGCGAGCTTCAGATCAAGATGGCGCAGGGGGCGAAGCCGGGCGAGGGGGGGCAGCTGCCTGGACACAAGGTCGATGAAGTCATCGCCCGGATGCGTTATGCGACCCCGGGGGTGCAGCTGATCTCCCCGCCGCCGCATCACGACATCTACTCGATCGAAGATCTCGCGCAGCTGATTTATGACTTGAAAAACGTCAATCCGCAGGCGGCGGTCTCGGTGAAGCTCGTCTCCGAAGTCGGCGTCGGGACCGTTGCGGCCGGCGTCGCCAAAGCGCACGCCGACAAGATTTTAATCTCGGGCGATTCCGGCGGAACCGGCGCCTCCCCCTGGAGCTCGATCAAGTATGCCGGCATTCCGTGGGAGCTCGGGCTCGCCGAGACACAGCAGACCCTCGTCCTCAACAACCTCCGGGGCCGGGTCCGGGTCGAGACCGATGGACAATTAAAGACCGGCCGGGATGTCGTCCTCGCCACGTTGCTCGGCGCCGAAGAGTTCGGCTTCTCCACCGCGCCATTGATCGTCGAAGGGTGCATCATGATGCGCAAATGCCACCTGAACACCTGCCCCGTCGGGATTGCGACGCAAGACCCGGTGCTGCGGAAAAAATTTACCGGGAAGCCGGAACATCTGATCAATTATTTCTTCTTCGTCGCCGAAGAGGTCCGGGAGTGGATGGCGAAGCTCGGCTTTCGTAAGATAGAAGAGATGATCGGGCGGGTCGACAAGATCAAGGCGCACCGGGCGATTGACCATTGGAAGGCACGCGGGCTCGATCTCTCTCCCCTCCTCACGCGTCCGGAGGTCGGCCCGGAAACCGCAACGCATTGCGTGGAGAAACAGGATCATGGGCTGGAAGGGGCGCTCGATCACGAGCTGATCAAGATCGCCCGGCCGGCGCTGGACTCGAAAACGAAGATCGAACATGCCATGCCGATCCGGAACGTCTACCGGACCGTCGGGGCGATGCTCTCCGGCGAAATTACCAAGCGGCACGGCGCACAGGGACTACCGCCCGATACGATCCACTTTAAATTCACCGGGTCGGCCGGACAGAGCTTCGGCGGCTGGAGTGTGAATGGACTTTCGCTGACGCTTGAAGGGGAATCGAACGACTATATCGGCAAAGGGATGGCCGGCGGCCGAATCGTCGTCTATCCGCCGAAGCAGGCGACCTATCCGCCGGAAGAGACGATCTTGATCGGCAACACCGCCCTTTACGGGGCGACCGGCGGGGAATGTTATTTCTACGGCATGGCCGGCGAGCGGTTCGCCGTCCGCAACTCGGGCGCGCGCGCGGTGATCGAGGGGGTCGGCGACCATGGCTGCGAGTACATGACCGGCGGCGTGGTGGTCGTGCTCGGAAAAACCGGAAGAAACTTCGCCGCAGGAATGAGCGGCGGGATCGCTTTCGTCTACAATGAGGATGGCGCCTTCGAGCGGCGGTGCAATCTCAGCATGGTGGAGCTCGATCCGGTCCGGGACAAAAAAGACCAGCTCCTCCTGAAAGAGCTGATCGAGAAACACCTTTCGTACACCGGCAGCGCGAAAGCAGAGAAGATCTTGTCTCAATGGGAATGGGCGCTGCCGAAGTTTGTCCGGGTCATGTCGGTCGAATATAAGAAAGTCCTGCTGCAGCGGGCGAGCCAAAAGACAATGGTGCATGGGTAGAGGGCGGTTGAATGGGTGACATCCGAGGGTTTTTAAAATATAAACGCGAGGGGCCGAAGCGGCGTCCGGTTCCGGAGCGGGTCCACGACTGGAGAGAAATTTACGAGCCGATCTCCGAAGACGCGCTTCAAGTGCAAGGGGCCCGCTGCATGGATTGCGGGACCCCCTTCTGCCAGGGGACGACCGGCTGCCCGGTTCAGAACATGATTCCCGATTGGAACGACCTCGTCCACCGGGGCCGCTGGCGGGATGCGCTGAAGATGCTCCATTCGACCAACAATTTTCCGGAGTTCACCGGACGGCTCTGCCCCGCGCCGTGCGAGTCGGCCTGCGTCTTGGGACTCATCGAAGATCCCGTCTCGATCCGGGTGATCGAGTGGAACATCATCGATCGCGGATTTAACGAAGGATGGGTCGCCCCTGTTCTGCCGGAGCAAGAGACCGGCAAGCGGGTCGCCGTCGTCGGCTCCGGGCCGGCCGGACTCGCCGCCGCACAACAGCTCCGCCGCTGGGGACATGCCGTCACGGTTTTTGAACGAGACGACCGGATCGGCGGACTCCTCCGTTACGGCATTCCCGATTTTAAGATGGAGAAATCGGTCCTCGATCGGCGCTTGGAACAGATGGCCGCCGAAGGGGTCGTCTTCAAAAGCGGCGTCGAGGTCGGTAAGGATCTTCGGGTCGACCAGCTCCGACGCGAATTCGATGCGGTTCTCCTCTCCGGCGGGGCGATGCAGGCCAGAGAGCTCCCGATTCCGGGACGGGATCTGAACGGCGTTCATCTTGCGATGGAATACCTGACGCAGCAGAACAAGGTCAATGCGGGAGACGCGATCGATCCGGGACAACGGATCGACGCCCAGGGGAAGCGGGTCGTCATTATCGGCGGCGGCGACACCGGCTCCGACTGCCTCGGCACCGCCCACCGTCACGGGGCCGCCGAGGTCTATCAATTTGAGCTTCTCCCCCAACCGCCGCCGAACCGCGCCGGCTCGACCCCCTGGCCGCTCTGGCCGATGCAGCTCCGCACCTCCCATGCCCATGAGGAGGGCTGTCAGCGGGAATGGAGCGTCTCGACGAAAGCATTCCTGGGGGAAAACGGCCGTGTCGAGAAACTGCAAGCAGTCCGCGTCGAAATGAAAACCGATGCCGAGGGCCGGCCCCAGGTGGCAGAGATCGCCGGCAGCGAGTTTGAGCTGCAGGTCGATCTCGTCCTGCTGGCGATGGGCTTCACCGGTCCGGTGAAGAACGGTTTGCTGACCGACCTCGGAGTGAAACTCGATCCCCGCGGCAATGTTGCGGTCGACCCCCATCATCGAACGAGCGTGGAAGGGGTCTTCGCCGCCGGCGACATGAAACGCGGCGCCTCTCTCATCGTCTGGGCGATCCGCGAAGGACGGGACGCGGCGAAAGGGATCGACCGGTATCTCCGGAAAGAACAGCGGGTCTGAGGGTCTCCCCTTCTTGACCCGCTTTCTCTTTCCTTCATTAACTTCCCCGTTACGAACTCCCAATCTTATTGGCGTATCAGCGCAAGGGGACCGGTGATCGTAATCCCGCCCGATCCGTTGTCCGCAGCCATATTCATTGTTCCCGCAATGGTCCCCACACCGAGGGCTCCGGTTGCGGTCATCGTCAAAGGGGCCGGCGCATTGGCCGTCGTCAATCCGCAGCTGAAAATGAGAGGAGAATTGGCGAGGGTGATCGAAAACCCGCTCGCGGAAACCGTTCCGGTCACGCTGCTGCTGCCGGTCAGATGGTCGCCGCAAATCCCGCCGCCCCCGGCCGGGACAGACAAGACCGCCGTCCCGGCCAAAGCGGAACCGGCTTGAATCAGGTAGAGACCGATCTGGCCGGAAGCGGCGTTCGATGTGCTGTCACTCCCATTCACAATATTGAATGTGATCGGTCCTCTCCAAAACCCCGACAACGGATTATTTCCATCCGCCGCAGGCAAAAAGAGACTCCACTTCAGCGTCTTACCGACCAATCCGTTCGTCGGATCGGTTAAATCATTTTCCACGTAAACGCCGGCCAACAAGCCGCTTACCGTCGTCACCAGATAGCCATCCCCGACCACGGCCGGCGTGCTCAGCACCGAGTTGGACGGGTCGCGGCTCGTAATTCCACCCAATTCCGAGACAAAGCCGAGGTCTTTTACGCCGACCGTCGCGGCAAAATTCGCGTTGCCGTCGATCGACAATTCCGTAAACGTGTTCAGGACGCCGCTCTCGACGACGCCGGTTTCGAAATTAATCGCGTTCTGGCCCTGGCCGTCTTTCTCTAGACTCGACGTGACGCTCCCGGCCGGATCGGCTAACGTCGATTGTGGACTTCCACAACCGGTCAATACGAAAAGCATTCCCACGATCCCGCAAAATTTATTCATTCTCTCATCTCCGACAATGCGATATCCGAATCTTGAGGACCGACGATCAGCAGATCGTTTATCCGGCCTTGACGAGCAGATCCTGACCGCTCGCCCAAACAGACTCAAACTACCAGAATCGGTCCGGAGATGCTTTGCTGAAGCGTAACGAGTTGTAACAATTTGTGTCTGATCCTTTGGGAGAAAACGATCTTGGGTAAAACGGGGATGGGGATGCGTGCGCACCAAAGCAGATCATCGCGGCGATTCGCGCCGGACTACATCAGCCAACGTATTTTCATCAGCTTATACGAGAAAAGATGGGCGGCGATTCCGACGGAAAGGAGATAAATGACTTCCCAGTAAAAATGGGATATGCCGATCCCTTCGAAGAGAATCGACTTGATCGGAGCATAAAATTGGAAGGAAGGGAGGAGCGGAGCGAACTTATTGAGTTTTTGTGAAAAATCAGACAATGCGGACGGGAGAAGATGCGGAAGATAAACAAGCACGCCCAACGTTCGGGCGCTCGCCTGATTACGGCAGAGAAAACCGAGAAATACGCCGACCGCGCTAAAACAGAAGCTGCCGATCATTACAAAAAGGGCGTAACCGAGCCCGAGGCTAAAACCGAGATCGAATTTTCCAAGGAGATGGAGAAAGATCACCGAAATACCGATGAGGCACATCCCCAAAATGAGTTTGGCAACCAACCACTCGGTCTCTCGAATCGGCGTTTGTAAGAGACCGAGCAGTAGATTTTTCTCCTTCTCCTCGGCCACCTGCGCCGGAAGGATGATGAAGCTGACCATCAAAGCCAGCATTAAAATCCAGGTCGGCAGCGTCTGTTTTTGAATCCCGTTCTCTTGGAGAGGCTGAATACTGGAGAGCCAATTCGGATTCTTTCCCTCGACGGCGATTTGTAGCGCAGAGAGACTTTCGACAATGGCAACCGTTTGGAGCGAGGTTTTCGTTAAAACGACCAGCTCCAAGCGCTTCGGCTCTTTTTCAGACGGAATCAAAATACCATCTACCTTTTTTTCCTTCAATCCCCGTTTTCCCGCCTCTCGGCTCGAAAGCCAAATAAAGGAAAAGGCTTGATCGGCCGACTGAATGCTCTTTAAGATCACCGGCGCATAGTTTTCTTTTTCGATCAGTCCGATTTTTATTTTTTGGGGGGTTGTATCGGTTTGATCGACGAACTTCAAGGTTAAAAAAACAAAAAGCGGGATAAAAAAAATGAGATAGATCGTCTTATTCTTAAACGCGATCGCCAGATCGTTCCATGAGAGGATGAGAATATTTCTGATCATGCGTAGAGGGTCTCATGAAGCTCTGATTTGAAGTACTCCTCCGGCACTCCGTCGAAGACCAGATTCCCTTGATGGAGCACCAGCATCCGGGTTGCAAGCGTTTTGATCTCTTCCGGCCGATGGGAGGTAAACAGGATTGTTTTTCCTGAAGCGTGGATGTTTTTGAGGAGCCGATAGATCTCACGGGTCATTTCAAAATCGAGACCGGAGGTCGGTTCATCAAAAAGAAGGAGCGGCGGGTCTGCCAGGAGCGAACGGCCGATGCTGACCCGCTGCTTCAACCCTTTGGAGAGGACCCGCACCTTGTTATTTCGAAAGGCCGACAGATTAAATCCCTTTAAAGTATCTTCCACCCGTGTAAAGGGGATTTCAAAGAGGCGGGCAAAGAGAGTGAGATTATATGCGACAGAGAAGAAGTCAAAAAGGTTGGGGGTCTCAGGGACAAAGCCGACTTTTCTAACAAGCGCCAACCGGTCTTTTAGATCGATCCCGTCGATCCGCACCGCCCCGCTGTCGGGAACAAGCCAGCCGGCGAGGATTTTCATCAATGTCGATTTGCCCGCGCCATTGTGCCCGATCACCGCCACCGATTCCCCCTCCCCTACGTTAAAGGAAAGAGGCGAAAGCCCCCGTTTCCCCTTGTAGACTTTGGTCAGCTTGTCGACCTCAAGCATCGGATGTTTTCCAGTGCGACGGGGTTCGTCGGAGAGAGACCATCCCCCCTGCGCTGTAGATCAACCCAAAGCAGGAACGACGGTCCATCTTGATGGACCTTTGTTCTCTCTCTGATTTCAAAATGAGAGCTCCGCCATTGTCCTCGTTGTCCTGGCCATGAACCGGAAAAAGGAATCATCGACCGCCAATGGGAACAACCGTAAAGGAATCATCCTCGCTGACGATTCCACCTGCGATGTGTCAATTCAGAGCGCAGGGAAGATTCTTCGGCAGACGATCCTGCCGGAAAGGGGTGCTATGTCCGTTGAGCCAAAAAGACGATTAAAAGGACTAAAGCAACTACCACCAAAACACCGATGACGATGCCCATCTATGGCCTCCCTTTTAAAGTTAAATAAAATTTAAATCCCGAAAATCGGGTAAATCCACATCGGAGACATACTGCAAGTAAAATGCCCGGCGTTATGATCGAAATCTCATTTAGGAATAGGAGGGAGAATGTGGAAGGATCAATGGAGCGATTGTTCCTATCTTGGCGCGTATGGATATGGATGAGGTTCTGGTTAGAATTTCTGACATTGGAAGGAATCGAGCCGGCCGTTTTTTTCAACATTCCGGGATCGGAGCCGCGTTAGATGCGCCTCCTGCATGAACTGTTCTTGCAACTTAGTTGCAAGCATCGGGTGAGCGATTTGTCTCCTTCTCGACAGGAAGCAGCGCGGTTTTTGGCAAATACAAGCAAATACAAATAGAAGAGGAACCGATTTGATTCGGGATTCATTCGGCTGCGATTGCAACCGCCGCTTATGAGTGATCGGTGGGAGAAGCTCCGAAGAAAAAACAGGACGTTCCTTTAGAGCGGCCCAGAAACAGAAACTCGAATCAGTTGAAGAGAGTCGGAGAGGATTTATCTTGCTCCCTTAAAAACGGACTCTCACATAAACCGGCGCTAATTCGGAAACTCACCCTCGGTAATCACAACCTGACAGGGCCCCGGCGGTGTCGTGCTCATGACGGTCTGACCATTTTCATCTTTAACGGTGATGGTCACCTTCTTCGGCTGACTCGCAACATCGACCTCGACCAACCCATAGCTATACTGATCGATCTGGATGCAGCTCGGCTGGTCTAATGTCGCCAACAACGTTTCGACCAGCGCCGGGTCGGCCCCCGCCTTTTGAAGCTCCGTCTTAAAGGTCGTTGTCGCGATCGGGCCGGCGATCACCTCCTTGGCCACCGGCTTCGGGTCCAAGAATCGGTTGATCCGAACATCGAGAATGATATTTCCATGAAGGTCGGTGGTGAGAAAGATGACATTTTTGATCGGGAGCGCCCGGATCAACTCGAGCAGCTGCGTCCGCTCCGCCAGGTATCCTTCCCATCGGTCGTACGGCATGAGGAACAGCTCCGAGACCGGCAGTTCGTTCACGATAAATTTAAAGGTGGCGTCGGAGAGGGAGAGGGAAAAGAGAAGCCAATAAAATTGGGCTTTGCCGAGGAAGGTCCGGGCCGGATCGGCCAGCGCGGCAATACAATCGGGACTGGTCAGCTCAGGCAGCCCGAACGGCAGGCGCAGTCGGGTCACCTCGGACGGCAGGCTGCCGAGTCCCAACGTCGGCGCCAGATCAGGGGTGCCGGCGGCGGTCAGGCAGGCGTTCGGAACATTGGGGCTTCTGAACATCCGCTCGTCCAATATAAAGAGCTCCGCATCTTTTCCCCAGCGAAACTTTCGATAAAGAATGTTCGGTGAGAAGGGATTCTCTCGAATCGGAAAATATTCTTTAAATGCCTTCAACCCGGCCGCGACGAGGTTCGGGTCGGTCGCCGTCCCGGAGAAATTGTCCCGGACCTCATGGTCGTCCCAAATCGCGTAGGTCGATGTGCTGGCGAGGAGAGAGCGCAACGCCGGCACCTGCCGGTTTTCTTTATAGCGGGCGCGGAACCCGTTGAGGTCCGACGCCGGTGGGATTCCCAACGCCGCCCCCGCCTCGGAGTCGGCGTAGATCGTGTCGCCGAGATAGACGAAGAAGTCGGGGTTGTCTCGACGGGCCGCATCGAGCACCTTAAAATCGCCGAAGATCCGCTGGTCGGTTCCGGGGATGCGGGTGCCGTCGGAATCACCGGTAAAGACAAACCGGACCGGCGCCGAGACCGTCTGTCGGGGGGCGGTTTTAAAAACGCCGACTTCGCTGACGGCCCCGGCCGGGGTGCCGAACCGGTAGTAATAAGTGGTCTGAGGAGTGAGCCGATTTACCTGAAGCTGAACGGTGAGATCATCTTCGACGCGGGCTTGCCCGAATTTCCGCTGGATCCCATGGGAAAAGGTCGGATCGGTAGAGACCTCCGCCGTTACCAGGCCCGGCTCCGCCAACCGGGTCCAGACGATCGCCTCCCGAGAAGTCACCTCCGCGCTGGCCACGCCGTCCGGAAAGGGATTGCTCTGGGCCCGCGCCGACGGCAACGCAATCAACAACATGAAGCCGATCGGGCCGACCCATGCGATGAGAAGCCGGGTAGAACGTTTAAAAGCCCTTCTCGTCATCTCCCCCTCCATTCATCGACTCTCCGACGTGAACCCCAATAGCAACCGTTTGGCGGCTATCCACCGACCCTCAGATTATTCTCGACACTCTTCACGCCGGCGGTGGTGGTTGCGAGCCGCTCCGCCTCCCGCTTCTGCTCGTCCGTTTTGACCAACCCATTCAGCTTCACAACCCCTTTGTTGCTTTGAACTTCGATATTCGCAAGGCGTGTCACCGGATTCGTGATCAGCTCCGTGCTCAACTTCGCGATGATCGACTTGTCCAAAACCACCTCGTCGGTCAGGACAATCTGATTGTTGACCTTTCGAAGCTCGCCGACGATTTGCCGGGTCACATCCTCGGCGCGGCGGCGCTCCTCTTCTTTTTCGACGAGGCCGGTCAGAGTCACGTTATTCCCTTCGATGTGCGGGGTAATTTCCCATGGCGCGGTCAATGGGTCGCTCTTTAATTTCGCTCGAACCTGTGCCTCAATCGCTTTGTTGGAGGGGGCCACTCCCGCCCGCTCTTTAGGGTGGGTGGTGCTGCAGCCCGATCCGACGAAAGCAATGAATAGAAAAAGCAGAATGAGCCTTTTCATCGATCTTCTCCTCCTGAGTTTGTTCATCCGAATATCCCAAGTCATACAGAACAGAAACGCAAGAAACAGGCCAATTCCATATAGCCTTTCCCAGCATATCCTTTTCTCGATTTTAAGATTAATTTGAGAAAAACTACGGAGAAGAAAGAGAGGATGGTTCGAAAGGAATTGCTCTAAATGTGTAAAAACCTGCAATTAGAACACTATTTCTAGATAGAGCGATCCGAGATATTTATAAGGATAAAGATCGGTTCTCTGGAAGGAGGATCTGGAAAAATTTCAGGAGGGAAAAAAGGTTACCGGAGCGACTTCAGATAGGCCTCCCACTCCATGAGAAGCATATATTTTTTATTCGTATTACACTCCTTGCAGGCAGGAACCACATTTCCCTTGGTGCTTTTCCCACCGCGGCCGATCGGAACGATGTGGTCCATCGTCAGCTCGGTCGGCTTGAACTTCCGGCCGCAGTAGTGACAGATCCCGTTGCTGCGGCGGCGCTTCCACCACTGGCTGTTTCGCAGCGCGCGCGCCTTTGCCTTCTCCCGCTTGATCTCGTCGTCATCGACCTCTGTATAGAACGGTTCGACCATCTCCGCTTCTGATTCCTTATTCAATGACCGCGACGACCGGCGCATGGTCCGACGGACGCTCCTCGCCGCGCGGTCCTTTATCAATCTCGCAGGCGCGGCAGCGGGCCGCCACCGAGGGGGTCGCCCAGATGTGGTCGATCCGAAGACCGAGGTTGCGGCGGAAGGCCGCGATCCGATAATCCCACCAGCTGTAGGCATTCCCCTCCGGATGGTGAAGACGGAAAAGATCCTCCAGCCCCCACGACTTCAGGTGGGCCAGCGCGGCCCGCGCTTCCGGATGGAAGAGCACCTCCCCTTCCCACCCCGCCGGGTCATATACATCGATCGGCTCGGGCGCCACATTGAAGTCGCCCACCATCACGAGCGGCTCGTCCGGTTTGTGACATTGATCGAGATAGGTTTTCAACCTTGCGATGAAGCCGAGCTTGTAGATGAATTTCGCGGAGCCGACCGCTTGGCCGTTCGGCATGTAGACGTTGATCACCCGGATCCCATCGATCGTCGCCGCCATCAACCGCTTCTGCTCGTCTAAAGGAAGGTCTGGAAAGCCGATCCGAACATCGGTGAGCGGCCGCTTTGATAATATTGCGACCCCATTATAGCTTTTCTGCCCGGCGACAGTCGGCTCATACCCTGCCGCACGAAAACCGTCCATCGGGAACTTCTCATCTTCCACCTTCGTCTCTTGAAGGCAGAGGAGGTCGGGCTCGTGCTTACGAAGCCAGCTCAAAATCGCCTCCTGACGGCTCCGAACTGAATTGACGTTCCAGGTTGCAACCTTGATCAAAACCTAAATCCTCCGACTGTTTCTTCGTCTCTCTTCATAGCATTTAATCTCCTCGATTTCAATTCCCAGGTTCCCCAATTTTCACTTGAATCTTCTCTCCTCCCTTTGATAACCTAGGTGAGATTTATCATCAAACAAGGAGGTCGAGATGAAGACGATCAACTGTAGAGATGCAGGTGTGGACTGTGATTTTGTGGCACGCGGACAGACCAACGAAGAGGTGATGAAGGCCGCGGCCGAGCATGGACGTCAGAAACATGGGATGACCAACATCCCACCCGAACTCCAACAAAAGATGAAAACGCTCATTCGGGACGAGAAAAAATAATCTAGAAAAGATAAAGAAAGACGGGCCGTCCCGAAAAAGACGGCCCGTCTTTTATGACAAACCCAACGCGGCAAAAAACGACGGGTAGAGGAAGGGCGGCTCATCCGCCTTGCTCCCCTATTTTTTATCCGCTCGATGATGTCCCCGCGCCACCGTCGCCTCGAACAAGAAGTGATAGACCTCCGCGTGCCGCTTCGTCTCCCAAAGGTCGGCCCCCCAGATATAGGCCCCATGATCCCGAACGAGAATGCAGTGCGCCCGCGCAAAGTCGGGATCTTCGATCGCGGTTTTAATCTGTCCCACCAGCTCCGGCTCACGCGGCGTGTTCCGGATGACCGGAACCGCGTGACGATCGAGGTTGCTCACCCCGCGAATCCCCTTGAGCATCTCCAGGTTTTTAAAGACAATCCGATCGGCCTCCCCGGCACCGTCGGCCAAATCGGCTGCCAACACCGATGAGAGGCCGTGACTGTGCATCACCGATCCGGCCCCCCTTTGATTGATCAACAGGCAAAAAATCGTCGCGCATTCAGAAAGACGAAGGGTGGTGTTCTTCGGCGGTTGAAGAACGCCTCCCCCGCGGCGATCGACGATGAAGAGATCGTCCGGTTGCACCCGCTCCTTATGAACGCCGGTCGGCGCCATTAAAAAGCGATCGGCATCGAGCCCGGCGCAGATCCCACCGCCGGTTCCGGCGACCCATCCCTTCTCATAGAAGAGGGTGAGGAACTCACAGAGCTGGGCGCGGACTATCTCCTCAGAAGCGGTTTCTTTCGACATCGACCTCCTCCTCCAAACAAAACGGCAAGAGGATAACATGCTTCTCCGGGCCGATCAATAGGAAAGCAAAACAGGAAAGCAAGACAGGAAATCCAGACGGGAAAGCGGGCCGGGAAAACAAGATAGGACCGCAGGAGAAGAAAGCACGAAATCAATGAAGCGGCCCTATCCTTTTGTATCGGCGATGGATAAGGCCGCTCTATTTCAGTTCTAGCGTTAAGCGGCCTCCACGTTCAGACCAAGCCAGGCTCGGATCAGATCGTGGCGGGTGATGGTCCCGACGAGCTTTTCCCCCCGGACCACCGGCAGACGGTGGATCTGAAGATCTTCCATCGCTTCACTCGCCTCTTCCAAGGTCGCCGTCTCATCGACCACGATGGCGATCGGGGTCATAATCTCATTTACCTGAAGCGTTTCCAACGGCTGTGACCCACGAAGGGCGCGGAGGATATCCTGTTCGCTGACGACCCCGATCACCCGGTCGGTTTCATCGATCACCGGCATGCCGGTATGTCCGGTATCGAGCAGCCGCGTCGCGACGTCAAAGGCGGAGCTTCCCTCCCTTGCATACAGAGGATTTCCCTTTTTAATCTGTCCGATCGTACCGAATTTAGGTCTCATCTACATTTCTCCTCTCATTATCGAGTCCTCTCGATCCTCATCCCCCACCCCTTTTTGATCACCACAAAATATGGGCTAATATAAAAATGTTATTCTTTTTTATCCAGTCGCCGCAAGCACCCCCTTCCAGGAAGGTCCTTGATCTTCGATCCGACCCGGTCTATACTGGCCGAAATCGAAGGACCCGCCTTGGCCGATTCGCTGATCCTAAAAGACATCCGAGAATATGAGGGAGACCCGCCGGTCCCTTTTCTGATGGAGAGCCTCCCCCGTCTCAAAAAAGGACGGGCGCTCGATCTTGCGATGGGAGAGGGGCGGAACGCCCTCTACCTCGCCCAAAATGGCTTCCAGGTCGACGGCGTCGATCTCTCTGAAGAGGCCGTCCGAAAGGCAACGGCGCTTGCCCGCTCCCACCGTGCGACCATTCACCCGATCGTCGCCGACCTCAATCACTTCTCGATTCGGCCCAAGTCATACGATCTGATCTGCTGTTTCTTCTTTTTGGCGCGTCCCCTCTTCTCCGCGATGGCGCAAGGGCTTCGATCGGGCGGCGCGATCGTCTACCAAAGTGTCACGACGGAGGAGCTGAAGATCAATCCGAACTTTCCGAAGGAGTGGTGTCTCGATCCCAACGAGCTTCTGCATGCCTTTAAATCACTTCGGGTGCTCTCCTACCAGGAGGCTCCTCCGCAAGGGACCACGAGCCATTCAGCGGTGGCCTCCCTTTTGGCCGTCCGGCCGGACGGGGTTTGATCCGATCGTTCGGAGCCGGAGGAAGCCGGACCGATTTGCACTCTTCCGTATAAAATGGTATTCTTTAAAAGCTTTTTGCCCTCGCCGCGGCATGGTTTCGGCGCCGCACCGTTTCGAAATGAGGGCTTGGGAGATCAATGGCGAGAAAGTACTTCGAGTGGATCACGAACCACGCCTATGCCGTGATGGCGGGGGTGGTGATTATTACCCTCCTTTTTCTTCTGAGACTTCCCCTCCTCAAAACCGAGCTCGATCCAAAACGGATTCTTCCGCAAGACCATCCCTATATCCAGATGAACAACAAGATCGAGCAGCTCTTCGGAGGGGGCCGCACGGTAGTCGTCGGCGTCGTCTCCAAAAACGGCACCATCTTTACCCCGCCGCTCCTGGCCAAAATCGATCGGATGACCCGTGAGATCGAGAAGATCCCCGGCGTCTACCCCGACAACGTCCTCAGCCTCGCCTCGCGAAGGGTCAAACACCTTCATGTCAATGACCAAGGATTCAACGTCGAGCGGTTAATGCCCGAGGTCCCGGGCACGCCGGAGCAGGCCGAGGCGATTCGTCAGCGGGTCTTTGCCAACCCCCTTTTTGTCGGCTCGCTCGTCTCGGCCGACGCAAGCGCCGCGGCGATCGTGATCGATGTCCAAGACACCGAAGCGGCGGAGAAGATCCGAAAGGCGACCGCCGCGATTGCGGAGGGGCCGGCCGCCGAGCCGGTGAGCGACCTGGCGATCTACAACCAGCTGAAAGCAATCGCCGACAAAGAGAGCGACGGGACCACTTCCATCCACCTCGGCGGACTGCCGGTCTCCCTCGCCTTTTTAGAGAAAGACACCGCCGTCATGAACCGATGGGTCTTCCCGGCGGCCTTCGTGATCATCATGCTGATTCATTACCTCTCGTTCCGGACCTTTCAAGGGATGATCATCCCGCCGCTGACGGCGCTCCTCAGCGTCATCTGGGCGCTCGGGTTTATCAGCTTCACCGGGATGAAGCTCGACCTTTGGACGAAGGGGCTGACGCCGATCTTAATCGTGGCGATGGCCGCCGGCCACTCGGTGCAGATCCTCCGCCGATTCTATGATGAGCTCGAGTATGCGATCGGGATGGACATCCCCGACCCGGCGCAGAAGACCGCCGTGGTCGAGGCGAACTCCAAAATGGCGCCGGTGCTCCTCACCGCCGGCCTCGTCGCCGCGGCGAGCTTTGCTTCGCTGATCACCTTTAAACTCTCCACCTTCCAGTCGTTCGGATTGATGACCGCCTTCGGCATCGTCAGCGCCCTCGTCCTGGAGATGACCCTTGTCCCGGCGCTCCGCTCGCTGATTCCGCCGCCGAGCGGAGAAGAGCTGGAAGTGGTCTTGCGGAAGACCTTCGCCGACCGCCTTCTCTCGAAAGTCGCCGCTTGGACCCTCGGCCCTCAGGCGAAGTGGATCTTGATCGGCGGGGTCGGTACGGTGTTGATCGCATTTCTTTTCGCCGACCGAATCGTCTTGACCAATTCACTGCGCGATCTCTTTTTCCAGCATACCGCGCTGCGCAAAGACGACCGGGTGTTAAATGAAAAGTTCGGCGGCACCTCGACGCTGAACATCCTCGTCAGCACCCCTCAGCCGGATGGCCTGAAAGATCCGAAGATCATGCGGGCGATCGAGGGGCTCCAGACCCGGCTGAAGGAGAATCCGGCGGTCGGCCGGACCGAGTCGTATGTTGACTACGTCAAGCGGATGCGGCGGACGTTCTATCAGGACGACCCGAAGTCGGAGCAGATTCCAGACAGCCCCGAAGAAGCGGCGCAGTTCCTCTTTCTCTACTCCGTCTCCGGCAATCCGGATGATTTCAAGCGGCTTGCCGATATCGGATATCAGAACGCGGTGATTTTGACCTTCCTAAAATCGGATACGACCCGTCTCGCCGAGCAGCTGGTCCAGACAATCAACGAATATAAAGCGGCGCACTTTCCCCCCGATGTGACGATCGGCATCGCTGGAAGTGTCCCGACGACCCTCGCGCTCAATGAAGTAATCATCCGCGGGAAGCTCTTGAACATCGTCCAGATGATCGCCATCACCTTTATCCTCTCCTCGATCATCTTTCGATCGTTCTGGGGCGGGGTCGTCGTCGTCATTCCGCTTCTGATCGCCGTCATCTGGAACTTCGGATTTATGGGATTGACCGGTATTCCGCTCGGGATCTCGACGGCGGCGGTCTCCGCGATGGCGGTCGGGATGGGGGCCGATTATGCGATCTACCTCCTCTATCGGCTTCGGGAGGAGCTCGCGCTCAACCGTCACCTTGAACGGGTGCTGCACGTCACCCTGACCACCGCCGGAAAAGCCATTCTTCTGATCTCCGGCGCGTTCGCCGCCGGCACCTTCCTCGTCACTTTTACCGGCTACTACTTCCATATGGAAGGGCTCCTGATGCCGCTCGCCATGCTGACGAGCGGTGCCGCCGCCGTGGTGCTGATTCCCGCCGTCGTCATGACCTTCCGTCCTCACTTCATCTTTCGCGTCATCCCTTCCGAGTGGATTGAGCTCTATACCCGCGGCGAGACGCAGAAGTTCAATGTCGAGGGAGATGTCGTTCGCAAACCGGGGAAAAAGTCCAAATAACCTCTCTTTTTTACCTGACCGTTTTGGCCTGGTTTGAGAAATAATCTCGATATAAAAAAGAGGTTGAAGTTTAAAAGATCGGTGTTATAATTCGCATACTTTATTTTCCTGCTCGACCCGACGAATCCCGAGTCCTCACAGAAAAGGCCGATGTCGCTCTACTCCCAAAATGAAATCCATATTCAAAGCAGCCTCCAGGCCTACCGAAAGCGCCTTATTTACCTCTCCGCCTCGGTATACATCTTCAGCCTCTTTCTGATCTTTGCCGTCTCCAGAACCCTTCCGCCGGAACAGGTCTCCTGGCCCGGCGTCATCTTTATTCTGGTCAGCGGCATTTTCTCGATTCTCGCCCTGATTGCCGTCCCCTGGCACCGGCTCCGCCCCGACTGGCTGCTGATCATGGCCTTTCTCTCGGTGGTCAAGATCCGTCTGCTGATCTCCGTCACCGGTGAAAGCGCCAGCCCCTTTTTCTCGCTCTATCTTTTCGTGATCATTTTATCGGGCGCTTTTTTCACCGGACTTCCGCTCCTCTCCGTGGTCCTCTCGGTCGTGGTCGTCTCGGCGAACGGCTTTTTCTTCGGACCGCGCCCGCACTTTGACCTCCAATACCTTCTTTCTATTTCGGTCTATGCTGTCGCGGCACTGGTGACCAACCTGCTCCTGAAAGACCTCTATCGAAAATCAGACCAGGCCCAGCGTGCGGCGGAGCAGCTCGAAACGCTCTACGAAGCCTCGCAACTCCTTCATACCGAGCCGATGAAGCAGCTCCCCTTTGGGCTGATTTTGGAGCTCGGCCGACGGGCCACGCGGGCACGGTCGGCGATTCTGGAAATTCTCGACGAGACCGGACACCTCCTCTGCTTTTCTAAAGCCGGTCCCTCCGCGGGCGACAGCGACTCTTTAGAAAAACTTCGATTGGATCTTCGCCCCTTCCATCCGGTCGGGTGGACCGATCCGCCGGAAGAAGCGGTGGAAGAAGTCTTCTCCGAGTCGAAGAGCCCTTGGACACTTCATGTCGGAGAAGGTCACCTCGAACTGTTGATCTTGGAAGAGAAGCCGATTGGGCGGATCTGCGTCGCCGACAAATGGGACGGGGCCCCCTTCAGCGCGGAAGATCAGATCATGCTGGTTCGCCTGAGCCGCGACATCGCAATCGAGATTGAAAAGAGACGGTTGCTGAAAAAGATTCAGACGATGGTAATCACCGACGAGTTGACCGGGCTCTCAAACCATCGACACTTCTACGAACGCTCGAAAGACGAGATCGAGCGGGCATCGCGGTATCTTCACTGCTGCTCTCTATTGATTATCGATGTTGACGATTTCAAGCCGATTAACGACACCTACGGTCATCCGGCCGGCGACGCCGCTTTGAAAGAGATCGCCCGGACGATCCAAGCGGCGGTCCGCAACACCGACCTCTGCGCACGGTACGGCGGCGATGAATTTACGGTCGTTCTTCCGGAGACGACGAAGGAGGCGACGCAGAATGTCGCGGAGCATTTGCGGGCCGCCGTTGCCGGCCTTCACTTTGAGTCGGGCGGCAAGGAGATCCCGCTGTCGCTCAGCATCGGGATGGCGACCTATCCCGAAGATGCAACCGATTTGACCACGCTCATCGCCGCCGCCGACGCCGCCCTCTATCATTCCAAACGGATGGGGAAAAACCGCATCTCCGCGCTGTAACACTCTTTCCAAGCCTGAACGAAGAATCCGCTTAAAATCCCAACCAACTTAATCCTGCTTTTCCGACCCACACCAGCGAGACAAGATAAATCCAGGTCAGGCCGGCCATCAGGTAGCCGGCGACGATGACGAGGCCGTCGTTCTCCATCATTCCCGCGGCGGTAAGCAGGATCGACCAGGCCGGCAGGGTGTTGGTGAACGGGATCGGAAGCGGGAGCGCCAAGACAAAGCCGCTGATCAGGATGGAGAGGCCGTTGAAGAAATTCAGCGAGGGCCACTCTTTGAAAAAGCGGAGCCGGGGATGGAGGATCTTCTCCAGACGGGTGGCGATCGCCAGCGCGGCGTGAATAATTTTTTCGAGGGTCGAATATGGAATCTCAATGGCGAGGAGCCGCCGCGGCAGCCACGGCCGCTGCCGCAGGGCGATCCGCAGGCCGAAGAACATCAAGATCAGGCCGAACGGGGTCGACAGGCCTGGCAAGGGGATCGGCGTGCAAAACGGAAGGGTAAGAAGAATGACCAAGACATCGAGCCCGCGGCCGTGGAGGATCTCGATGATCTTCCCGACCGTCATCC
Source organism: Candidatus Manganitrophaceae bacterium (assembly GCA_016200325.1). Classification (NCBI taxonomy): domain Bacteria; kingdom Pseudomonadati; phylum Nitrospirota; class Nitrospiria; order Candidatus Troglogloeales; family Candidatus Manganitrophaceae; species Candidatus Manganitrophaceae bacterium. The sequence continues at coordinate 339,480 of JACQEZ010000020.1, read as the reverse complement.
CCTTGCGGCCCGCTTCCCTCAGAATGAACCGAAGATCCTCCGAAAGCCGCGTGGGATGGGTTCCCGCATTCGATGTCAAAATTCCCGCTCCTCCGTTGATCCGGCCTGCGTGCTCTTTCGCATGATCGGATGATTATAACGAAGCGGAGGAGGGGGAACAATCCCCTTTCGAACTATTTGCGTCCCTCTCCGATCCCGATCGCTTCCGGAACGCCGCGCTCCGGGGTGGAGGGGAGAACTTTCAACGGCTGCGCCTTGACGACCGGGGTCATCGCGAGATCGGGGCCGGTTTTTGGGGTGGGATCCTTCTCTACTTTTCGGGCGATCCGAGAGAGCTTCCAATACAACGCCGCCATGCCGAAGATGGTTGATCCGACCTCCCGAAGGCGCCGCCAAGCAAAGACGAGTCGGCCCTCCTGCGGCAGCGACGGACGCCGCTCGGAGCGGTGCTTTCTCCGGATGATTCCCGCCTGAAGCGGATGAACCCCCTCGACAAACATCGATCCGCGGAACCAGAGCATCTGGCTGACCATCTTTCCGACGTTCCGCTCCCCGTCGGCCATCCGGCGGCGGAAGATCGTTTCGATATGCTCAAAGGTATAAAAGGTCTTCCAGGCGTCGTGATAAGCCCGCATCCACTCTTCCTGCGACATCTTTGAATGGGCCGTGCAGGGATGTTCGGAGTCGTATTTGTTCATGTCGGGATCGAGCCAGACCCCTTGATTGACCAAAATCTGATGGTCCTCCGAACCGGGGAGCGGCGTGAGAACAAAAAATTCGACCAGGTCGAGCGGCAGCTCGTTCTTGAGGACCTCGACGTCGCGCATCACCGACTCATAAGTGTCGTTCGGAAAGCCGATGATGTAGCCGGCATAGGTGACCGCCTTCGTCTTCCGCCACGCCTGGAGCATCGTCCGGTACTCTTCGACGTTATTCTGCTTCTTCCCGGTCTCCTTCAGCGTCGCGCTGTTGACACTCTCCAATCCGATAAAGACCTTCTTGCAGCCGGCCTTCGCCGCTTTTTCGATAAAGCGGGGGAGCCGGTGGCAGGCGGTGTCGACCTGAATTAAGAGCGAGATCCGGATCTTCTCCCGCTCGCGGAGGAGAATAATCCGGTCGAGGATCGCCTCCCAATTTCGGTTCCGGGCGAAATCGTCGTCGGTGATGAAGTAGCAGTTGAGGCCGCGCCGGTGATTCTCCCGGATGATCGCTTCGACGTCGTCGGCGGTCCGCCAGCGGGACTTTCTCCCCTGCACGTTGATGATGGTGCAGAAGCTGCACTCGAAGGGACATCCCCGTCCGGCATCGAAGGTCGTCATGTTGCCGACGACCCGCGTCACCGTCTCCACCGGCAAGATCGGCATCGGCTGGCCTTCGAGCGACGGGAGGTCCTTCATAAAGTTGTATAGCGGTTTCAGGCGGCCGTGCAGCGCATCTTCGAGCAGATCCCCCATCCGCTCCTCCACCTCCCCAGCCACCAGCGTGATCCCCTCGTCCATCGCTGCCTTGAGATCTTCGGGAAGTTCCTTCAGCATCGAGAGGCAGCCGCTGACATGAAACCCGCCGATCATCACCGTCAGGCCGGCGGCCCGAAACGGCCGCGCCAGATCGATGGACCGCGGGAACTGGTTCGACTGGACCCCTGCAAAACAGATGACCCCCGATTCATTCGGCGCCTTCAGTTGCTGAATGATTTTTTGAACCGGAATTCGCTGATTGATCTCGTCATAGACATCGATCGCGAGATCGACATCGGCCCCCAACCGTCCCGAAGTCCGCACCTGCTCGGTGATGGTGTAGAGACAGGCCATCGTATTGCTCGGAATCGCCGACCGCATCCATCGGATGACATACCCTTCATCGTCATAATGAGACGGCTTGATCAGGACAACGCGGAAAGATCGCTTCAAATCAGCTCCTTATACAGAAAGTCTTTAAACCAGACGTCCCTCTAGAGGGGAGGGGCCGGAGAACCAATGCCGGTGGAAATGTGGATTGGCATTTGCAGTATAGCAGTTTCTAAAAAAGAAACCAGAGGAATTTGCTCTGTAGAAAGAATTATCCAGGTGAATTTAGAGGAAGTCATTTGACTTCATCCAATGATAACACATCCCACGATCCGATATTCCGAGGCTGCCTCACGTCCGCTCCCCTATCCGAGGGATGGCGGAAGAGGTCGAGCTTCATCCGATTCTCCCCTCGCTGCCGGTCAGGGTGACCGGAGGGGGGTTGCGGTCGGCAGCGCGGTCCGCTCCTGCCCAACCGGAAATCGGAAGATAAAGGGGGTCATGCGCGGGAGGACCAATGTCCGAAACCGCAGGTCATAGACAATCGCCTCCGCCGTTTGCTCCGTGAGATTCCAAACCGGCGCTTTGAAGAACCACTCCAAACGATGCGCCAACGGGGTCCGCCGCGCTTCTTCGACGACCGGATGGCCGACCTCGGTCACCACCTCTTCGCGCAGATCGATTCCGGCTGTCCAGGGGTGGACGAGGTAGATCCGATATTGCTTCCCCTCCCGCGTGACCCCCCGCCACCGGTGCGGACCGAGCGGCTCCGGAAAGACATAGCTGAAGTCGACCGGAGTACCCGCCGCGGCGTTGACGATCTCCTGCGCCCGTAGCCGGCTCCAACCGCAAAAGGCAAGGTAGAGAAGAACCATCGCCGCTGAAATCTGCGAAAGTCCGATCAGCGATTCTTTAAACCGACGAAGGCGAACCAAGAGGAGCGGCATCGCCAGCAATCCGGTTAAAATCAGATCGATGATGAAGACGATGCCGAGCTCCGGACGCCAATCGCGCCATGGCCAGAAGAGCACCACGCCGAAGGAGTTGATCAGGTCGAAGAAGAGGTGGACCAACGCGCCGAGGAGGGTCAAACCGATCACCGTCGGCCACCGAAGCTGCGGATAGAACCGCCGCAAGATTGCACTTAGGATGAAAACCCAGATCGGCAAGAGCAGAAGGGAGTGCCCGAAGGTGCGCCGCATCAGGATGGCGGTCGGGTCGCCGGTGAGGACCACAGCGGCATCAATGTCGGGAAGGTTGTTGGCGAGCGCCAGGATCGGCACCGCCGGCTTGCCGATCCGCTTCCGGAAGAACGCATTCGCCATGACGACGCCGACGAGGGTGTGAGTGACGTTATCCATCTGAGGATTATAACATCGTCGAGGTCGGGCAAACAATCTACCGATGGAGCCGATCGCTTCTGATGGAATCAGTTTTGAGGAAAGCGGACCCTAACGCTGCATAAAGAGACCGCAGCGGATGGAGAATGTCTTTTCTAATTGATCGAGGGCCCGATCAACCTGGTGCATCTCCCGGTTCAGCCTCTCCGGATCGTCGATGGCCGCTTCCAAGGCATGCACCTGCTCTTTAATCGACTCGACTTCGACGAACAGGTCTTCATCGAAGGCGAGAAGCTGCTCGAGCGGGTCGATCGACCAGGGATCGAAGCGTCCCCGGTCATTTTGGCCTGCATACCGGATCAGGTTCCCCAGCTTGTCGATCTTGACCGAAAGATAGTCGATCCCTTGCAACAGGCCGAGCTCTTTTTTTTCTATTAAAGCATCCAGCGCCGGCTTGATCTTCTCCAGTCCACGACCGCACCCTTGTAACTCTGAAACGAGACTCAAGCGGACCACCCGGTCTCGCTCCCGAATCGCCTCTCGGTCCTGATGACCGGCCACACCGGGGACGATTCGCATCCATTCCTTCAGATCGTTTTTCCATCCCATCATTTCACCTATCTTCCTCACTAAAGCGCTAAAGCGGTCTATCCCTCGAATGACCGGAGCAGGTACCGATCCGGTCTCTCGGTGCAAAGGTAGCAGAGGTCGGTTCCCTGTCAAGGCGAGAGAAAAAAAACGGGCCGCTAACCCTGCTCGCGGAGGATGGTCCGCGACTCGCTGCCGAACGAAAAGCCCTCTTCCACCTTCCCTTGAATATTGAGTCTCTCCCCTTTGCGGGGAAGCGGCTTGGAGGTCACGACCTGAATCTCTCCGGTACCGTCGGTCAAAATAAAATATTTGTAGAGGACCAACGAATAGGCATCTTTGACCTCTCCGGCGACCTGGACCGTTTTGCCGACCCAATCGCGCGGATGGCCCTGGATTTCGCCGATCGGCACCTCCGGATTTTTCTTCTCTTTCGACATCGAGGCGCAGCCGGCCCCGACGAAAAACAGCGTGATCAAGATCAAAAGAACCCTGCCGGAACGTTGTTTCTTCATCTGTTTTCCTCCAAAACGCCTCTCTCCATTGTAAGGAATTTTCGGAGGGAAGCACAAGCGGGCCCCGGTGCGGCTTCTCAATCGGATTCTGATCTGTTATAGTTCCAAAAATTGGAGAAGAACGTTCAATGGCGGAATCATCTCTCCCCCTTCACTGCATCGACGGAGGCTCCGGTCCGCCGCTGCTGCTGATTCACGGACTCTTCGATCTTCTGGAGACCTGGGAACGGCTGATTCCCCTCTTATCGGATCAATTTAGGACGATCGCAATCGACCTTCCCGGCTTCGGAAAGAGCCCCCTTCCCGCCGCATGGGAAGAGAGTCTTTCGGGAATGATTGAAGCGGTGGTTCAATTTCTCGATGCCCGCGGGCTCGACAAGGTCTCGATCGTCGGGAGCTCGATGGGAGGGGGAATCGCCCTCGGCGTGGCCGGGAGGCACCCCGACCGGGTCGACCGGATTGTGTTGCTCAATCCATACGGTTTCCCCTCGACCCCCTATGCGGTCGAGGTCGCGCGAAGCCGCATCTTGGGCCGGCTCCTCCCTTTTCTCCTTCGAGAACCGACACTGAAGCGCTGTGCCCGATCGATCTTCCAACGCTCCCTTCACGACCCTCAATTGATCTCCGACGTTTTGATCGAGCGGGTGACCGCGCCGTTCGCCACCCTCCGGCAGCGCCGGGATCTTTTCCGATTCTTACGCGGTATCTCCGCCGTCGAGATGCGGGAAATCGATGCGCTCTTGCCCCAGATTCGTCAGCCGGTGCTGATCGTATGGGGTATAAACGACCGCTGGCTGACGATGGAGCATGCCAACCGGCTCCATCAACATCTTCCAAACAGCCGATTGATCACAATCCCCGACTGTGGCCATCTCCCGCAGATGGACAAACCCAAAGTGGTGGCGGAAGCGATCCATGAATTTATAAAGAGATAATCGACGCCGTCGCCGGGGAAGGGAAAGTCACTCCCGTCATTTGATCTTTTCATCGATTCCTCATAAAATACCGTCATGTTCTCAGACCTCGCGAACGATTTCCAAGGTGAAACCAATCCGCTCTACCGCGAGCGAAACGCGCTCCAAGCCCGCGGAGAGAAGATCATCGATCTTGTCTCCGGAAATGTCCACCATCATGATTTGGTTTACCCCCAAGGCACATTGGAGCGGGCGCTGCAAGAAGGAGCGCGCCTCGCCCAGACCTATCGGCCTGACCCGCTCGGCCAACAGACCGCCCGCGAGGCGATCAGCCGGTCCTATCTAAATGAAGGGCTCTCGATCCCGCCCGAGCAGATTCTCTTGACCCCCGGCACGAGCCTCTCCTACTGGTATGCCTTTCGATTGTTGGCCGATCCGGGGGATGAGATCCTCTCCCCGCGTCCCTCCTATCCCCTCTTCGATGCGATCGCTACGCTCGCAGGGGTCCGAATGATCGGCTATCGACTGAGAGAGGGGGCGCGATGGGAGATCGACTTCGATCAGCTCGAATCTCAGATCACGCCGCGATCACGCGCAATCATCCTGATCTCCCCTCACAACCCGACCGGCGCCGTCGCGACTGAGACGGAGATCGCGCGGATTGCCGAGATCGCCGGACGTCATCAGTTGGCCATCATTTCAGACGAGGTCTTTAGTCCGTTTCTCTTTAAGGAGCATCGGCTTCCCCGCCCGGCCGCGGCCGACGGACCGCTCGTTCTGACGTTGAACGGCTTCTCGAAGATGTTCGCCCTGCCGGGAATGAAGATCGGCTGGATGGCGGTTACCGGCAGAGCGCCGGAGGTCGAGAAGGCGATGATGGCGCTGGAGACGATCTCCGATACTTTTCTTCCGGTGAACGAAGCCGCCCAATTCGCCATCCCCGCGATCTTCGAAGGAGGAAAGACCTTCTCGGCCGAATATCAGGCCGCCATCGCAGAGCGTGCGCAGCGTGCGGTTCGGATCCTCTCCCCATCCCGCCGACTCTCTTTGATCCCGCCGGAAGGGGGCTTCTATGCCACCTTGCGATTGAATAATTCAAACGCCGACGAAGAAGAGATCGCACTCGAGCTCCTGCGCCGGGAACGGATCCTCGTCCACCCCGGCTACTTTTATGATCTCGATCCGGCGCATCTGATCTTAAGTTTTGTCTCAGCCCCTCCCCTGCTCGAAGAAGCCCTAAATAGACTCAATGTCTTCATAAACTCAGGGAGCCATCTCTAATGTTGTTACCTAATCAAATACCAAAAACTTGGGAATGGTAATGGCCCCAGACCCCCTGTATTAAGTTCGTGGGGTTTTACCCCCCCACGGCCGAACTCGGCGCGACCGCACAAAGAGCAGTGCGGACTGTGCCTCAGACAGGCGCCCTGTAAAGGTAGATGGAACATTTCATTTATAGCGGTGGCACACTGCGTCCTCGCTCCACCCATCCCCCAGTGGGGCCCTTGCGCTCCGACACAGCGTGCCACCGAGGAGATAAACCCAAATCTAGTACTGTTTGTGTTTGAATTAAAAAAGATCGTAAGCGACTGCGCGACAAGGGCGTACTACGCCCCCCCACGCTGCTGCGTTTTATATCAGATGTCTCACCGACCGAATCAGGTCACCTGTCGAAGCACCATCCACGATGCTCTTTCGTGCGTGGTGCAAGTTGTGACCGTAAGGGGGGAGCGGGGGGGATCTCTCCCCCCGGCTGCACGGGGAGGCCTTGGGGTGGGGCAAGGCGCACCTGGTGTAACGATCAGAAATCCATCTTCTTCTCCTTGCGCCGGCCCCACAGATGATAAACGGCCGGGCAGTCGGCCCCCACGGTGGGGGGTGGGGCGAAACCCCACGCCCTATGCCTTCAAATAAGACGCTGCCCATGATTCTCCAAATTTGACTTCAATCAATCCCCCGTTATAAGCTGAATCTTCTCCGTCGAAAGTGATTTCTGAGCAAAATGCCATGGACTTTATGACCGCCCAGAACCGGGCGCGTTTTTTCGAAATCTGGAAGAAAGCAAAAGAGAACCAACCGATCGAGGGAGAAGAGGCGCTCTTCGCCGAAATCATGCTGGAGCATCGCGAGCACCATTCACTCTTCGATCTCGGCGAGGGGGCGTTCAATATCGACTTCGCCGCCCGCCGCCAGACCAATCCCTTTCTCCACACGGCGCTCCACGCGATGGTGGAGCAGCAGATCCGATCGCATCAGCCGGTCGAGGTCGAACAGGCGCTGCTGTCGCTCCTCTCCCGCGGAGAGTCTCGACACGAGGCGCTCCACCGGATCGGCGGGCTGCTTGCTCAGACGATTCATGAGGCCGTCACGCAGAACAAATCGATCGACGAGGCCCGGTATCTGTCAGGCCTTCGCGAATTCATCCGCTAATCTAAAAGGAGGGACCATGGAGAGACATCTTGCGGAAGGGGTACCGGCCCCCGATTTTAACCTTCCCACCCAGGAGGGAAAAAGCATTCGGCTTTCCGACTACAAAGGAAAGAAAAATGTGATCCTCTATTTTTATCCGAAGGACGACACCCCCGGCTGCACCAAAGAGGCCTGCAATTTTAGGGATGACATCAGCAAGTTTCGGGCGGCCGACGTTGAGATCCTCGGCGTCAGCACCGATCCGGTCGCCTCGCACCAGGTCTTCGCGCAGAAATATCAGCTGAATTTTCCGCTCCTCGCCGACGACAAGAAAGAGGTCGCCCAGCTTTACGGCGCGCTGAACCCCGAAAAGGGATATGCCAAGCGGATGACTTATCTGATCGACAAAGCGGGAATCATCCGTCGGATCATTCCCGCCGTCCAGGTCGACGGACACAGCGAAGAGCTGCAGCGGGCGGTCAAAGCGCTCGCCCCCACCCTCCCGATCGATTAGTGGTTCGACCGGGAGGGAGACGGTGTCCCGATGTCGATAGATCGAAAACCCACAACCGCGGCGCTTAACCTCAGCGCCGATCGAGGAGAGCGGATCGGCAATCCGAAAGGCGCGCCGGAGGGAATGGCAATCGAATATCTTCTTCCGGGAGGATTGAAGGACGATCTGCTCTATCTAGAAGGACCGTGGCGGCGCTTCTCCGACCGGTTGACCTTTTCAGGCCCCGGCGGCGGCGCGATCTATATTCGGTATACGGCGAAGGAGGTCTGTCTGGTGATGTCGTCGGAGGAAGAAGCGGTCATCTGGATCAATCACGATCGGCGAAAGATGCGGCGGGAGGAACTCGGTCCGGATGGGATGATCGATGATAAGGGGCGCGCGTGGGTCCGGGTCACGGCGCATCGGAACTATCGGCTGATCCGAAATCCCGGCGCTGAACAACACGAGCTCCGGCTCTTTACTCAGGCGCGGGGGCTCTCCCTTTACGCTTTTACCTTCGATTCCGGCGACTCCGGAACCGACTCGCCGCAGTAGGCGACGGCACGCAGGCCGAGATCGTCGATCATCTTCAGGTCGTCTTCCGGCGTTCGGCCGAGCGTCGTGAGGTAGTTTCCAATGAGGGTGTGGCTCGCGCCGGCGGCGAACATCCACGACTGCAAATCGCGCAGATGGACTTCCCGCCCCCCGGCGGTCATGATGTCTTTCGACGGGAGCATCAGCCGATAGACGGCGATAATTTTTAAGATTTCCATCGGACGGAGCGGCGGCAGATTCTCGAACGGCGTCCCCTTGATCGCATGGAGGAAGTTGAGCGGCACGACATCGGCGTCGAGCTCCTGGAGGGCGACGGCGAGCTCGACTCTCTGATCCGGATTCTCTCCCATTCCAAAGATCCCGCCGGAGCAGATCCCGATCCCCGCTTCCTTACAATATTGAATCGTCCGGACCCGGTCGTCATAGGTATGGGTGGTACAGATATTGGGGAAGTGCGATCGGGCGGTCTCGAGGTTGTGGTTATAATAGGCGAGTCCCGCCTCTCTTAATTTGAAGGCGATCTGCCGGTCGGCAATGATCCCGAGCGAGGCATCGGTCCGGGTATGTCCGGCGGCAACCAGCTCCCGAATCCGCTGCAACACCGCTTCGAGCTCCCGCCCTTCACGCAGTCCCCACCAGGCGGCGACGATGCCGAACGCCTCGGCGCCGTTGCTTCCCGCCTCCTTGGCCGCCTGGATGATCCCGTCCGAATCCATCAGAGGATAGGTCGGGACCCCGGTGTCGTGATACGCCGATTGCGCGCAGAAGTTGCAGTTTTCCGAGCAATTTCCCGCCTTCGCATTGACGATCGAGCAGAGGTTGATCTGATCGCCCCGGTGGTGATGCCGAACGCGATTGGCCGAGGCGATGAGATCGAAGAGATCGGGCCCGGCCACCTGCATCAGCCGGCATCCTTCTTCATAGGTCAGCCGCTCTCCGGCAATCGCCTTCTCTTCCATCCGACGGATAAAATCCCGCATCGTCCCCTCCCCTTTTATTCCAGCATTCCAACCGTGACAATTTTGGCGGAGTTTAGCATAAGACTTTCTTTAAAGCCATTTCTTTTTTCTGAAGAAATGGAGCATCCCGGCGGTGACGATGAGCATGATGCCCAGGACGACGAAGTAACCGTACCGGGTGTGGAGCTCTGGAATGTTGTCGAAATTCATTCCATAAATTCCGGTGATCAGGGTGAGCGGCATCAACGTCGCCGTGAAGATCGTCAAGACTTTCATGATTTCATTGAGGCGATTCGAGATCACCGAGAGATAGGCATCGAGGGCGCTGGTGATCAGGTCGCGGTACGATTCGGCGAGGTCGGTGATCCGGGCGAGGTGATCATAGATGTCGCGGAAATAGATCGCCGCCTTCGGGCTGATCACCGGAAAATTGTCCCGGCTCAGCCGATTGAGGATCTCCCGCTGGGGACTGGCGACCCGACGGAGATGCATGATCTCTTTCTTGAGGGTAAAAATTTTGTTCAGCGTCGCCCGGTCCGGGTGCGAGAAGACCTCCTCTTCGATCCGGTCGATCGCCGAATCGAATTGATCGAGCACCGGAAAGTAATTGTCGACCATCGTGTCGAGAATTTCATGCAGGAGAAAATCGACGCCGTGCGTGATCGACGGCCCCTGCTTCACGCAGCGCTCCTTCGCTTTGGCGATGCTGCGGGAGGGCTCGTCGTGGTAGCTGACGAGATAATTCGGACCGAGAAAGAAATTCATCTCGGCGGTGGCGAACCGCTGGTCATCCCCCGCGCGCGATCCATGGAGGACGAGAAAGATGTAATCGCGGTAGTCGTCAATTTTGGGAAGGAGGGTCTCCGAGATGCAATCTTCAATGGCGAGCGGATGAAAATGAAAAACCGAGGAGAGGATCTCCGATTCCGCCGCTGTCGCCGCTTCCAGATCGACCCAGACCTGGTTTTTCGAATCTTTGAGGAGATCGGAGAGAAGGGAGACCTCTTTGAAAGAGCGCAGCCCTGCTTCTTCCGAGTAAACCAGAACCGAAATCATAACCGAACGCTCAGAGGGAGCAGGCCCGGTTTAGGAGCTGGATCAGGACGTTCACTCCGCAATCCGAAATCCGCACCCCGCATTCTATCCCCCTCCCTCATCCCCGCTCGATCTCCTCCAGGAAGAGGGCGCCATACTGGGCCAACTTTTTCGGCCCGATGCCGCTGATCTGAAGGAGCTCGGCTTCGGTGTGAGGACGCTGCGCCGCCATCTGGAGCAACACCGCGTCGCTGAAGACCAGATAGGCCGGCAGTCCCCGCTCATCGGCGATCCGCTTTCGAAGCGCCCGGAGCCGGGCGAAGAGCTCTCCTCCCTCTTGGAGGACCTCCTCGCGCGCCGGGAGCGGCCGCTTTTTCCCCCGGAGAACCGACGCCGCTCGGTGCGTGGGACGGATCTCTTCGAGCAGATCCCATTTGGCGCAGAGGTCGCATGCGCTGCCGCAGGCGGCAATCGTCTCGCCGAAGTAGCCGACAAGCCGCTGATGGCGACACCCCTTCCCCTCGGCAAACGAAAACATCTCCCGTGCCTGCGCCCGGCTCTTCTCCCGGACCTGCGGATCGTTCGCCGCGTCGGAGAATCGATCGTAATTGATCACCTCCGACCAGGAGTAGAAAAGGACGCAGTCGCTCTCCACCCCGTCGCGGCCGGCGCGGCCGATCTCCTGATAATAAGACTCGATGCTCTTCGGCATGTCGCGGTGGATGACATAGCGGACGTTCGGCTTGTCGATCCCCATCCCGAAGGCGACGGTCGCGACAATCACGTCAATATCGTCCCGGCGAAACGCCTCCTGCGCCGTGCTTCTCTCTGCGGTCTCCATCCCGGCATGGTAAGCGAGGGTCCGGACGCCGTTCTCTTTTAAGAAGGCGGCGGTCTGCTCCGCCGATTTGCGGCTGAGGCAGTAGATAATTCCCGGCTGCCCGGCGCGAGATCGAACCAGATTGAGAATCTCCTCTTTCGTCTCCAGCCCTCCCCCCTTCTTATAGCCATGCAGGCGGAGGTTCGGCCGGAAAGACGACCCGCGGAGGCGGCGCGGCGCAATCATCCCGAGCTGCTCGACGATGTCCGAGACCACCGCCTCGGTGGCGGTCGCCGTCAATGCCAAAACCGGCACCTGTCCGAAGCGGGATTTGAGACCGGAGAGACTTCGATAGGAAGGGCGGAAATCGTGCCCCCAATGGCTGATGCAGTGCGCCTCATCGACCGCAATGAGGCTGATTTGACAGGTCATGAGCAGCTCGAGCAGAAAGCCCTCGAGCCCCTCGGGAGCGGCATAGATCAGACGGTATTCGCCCCCCTTCAGACGGGCGATCCGCTCGCGCCGTTCTTCGAGCGTGAGGCTCGAATTGACAAAGGTGGCCGGAATGCCGACTTCGGTCAATGCGTCGACCTGGTCTTTCATCAATGCAATCAGGGGAGAGATGACGAGGGTGGTGCCGGGAAGAATCCGGGCCGGGATCTGATAGGTCAATGATTTGCCGGCCCCGGTCGGCATCACGCCGATGCAGTCGCGTCCGGAGAGAACGGCCTGAATGATCTCTTCCTGTCCGGGGCGAAAATGGGTGTAGCCGAAGATCGATTCGAGAATCGACTGCGGTGAGGTGCGCGCGCCGAGGTCGGCCGGGGTCGTCGCCGCCAACCGCTTCAGGGAAGCGACCAACGACGCCGTAAAAAGAGACGGCTCCGCCCGGAAGAGCGCCCGAAGAAAATCAAGGCGTTGGTGGAAGAGGCGCGCCCCCTCGCCTGGGTCGGTTTGCCCCAATGCGACGAAGCGCGCCAGCGCTTCCACTTCTTCCGCCACCCGGTCCTTTGTCCATGTTTGAGCCATTGCCGGTGAGCTTAATGGAGATCGGCAAAAAACTCAAGGGGGAAACGGAGCGGCTTCAAGATTCGCCTTCGATCGGTGGAGAAGGGGGTGCTGTCGACCCAACCGCAGCCACCGGGGTCTCCTCCCCCTCGGTCGATCCTTCCGTCGGACTCTCCGTTGAACCTTCCGTCTGACTCCATCCCGGACCGAAATCGAGGATGATATATCCACCCGAGGTTTGATCCTTTTCCAGCACGAGCCACTTCCGGCTCTCAGCCTCTTCCAAAAGCTGATTGAAATTCCGGAAGCCGTAATACGACTCGTTGAAGCCGGGCTTCCGGCGACGCAGCGTCTGCTTGACCATGGAGCCCCAGACTTTTCGCTCGCCCCGCTCGTTGAAGATCGCTTCGACTGTCTCTAGGACCAGGTTCAGCGCCTCGTTCCGCTTCGTCTCCCGCTTCTCTTCATCCTCTTTCACCTCGGTCTTGACGACCGGCGCTTTGGTGGTTGTGGTCGGTCGGGCCGGGGCCGGCTTCGGCTTGCGCCGGCCGGTCTCCCGGACCAGGTCGTCATAGAAGATAAACTCATCGCAATTGGAGATAAGGAGGTCTGAGGTCGATTTTTTCACCCCCACCCCGATCACCGCCTTGTTGTTCTCCCGCAGCTTGCTGACCAGCGGTGAGAAATCGGAATCACCGCTGATAATTACAAACGCGTTGATGTGCGACTTCGTATAGCAGAGGTCGAGGGCATCGACCACCATTCGGATGTCGGCGGAATTCTTCCCCGACTGTCGAATGTGTGGAATCTCGATCAATTCAAACGCGGCCTCATGCATGCCGGCTTTAAACTCCTTATACCGGTCCCAATCACAGTACCCCTTCTTGACCACGATGTTCCCTTTAAGCAGAAGCCGCTCCAATACCTTATCGATATCGAATTTGGCATAGCGGGCATCGCGTACGCCGAGCGCAACGTTCTCCAGATCACAAAAAACAGCCATATTGAATGTATTCTCAGTATTGGTCGCCATCGATTCAGCACTCCTTTCAAAATGACAGGCCATTTTACCCTGTTTTGATGAGACAGACAAGCACCGATCTATTTTGGGGAGTTCTCGTTCAAATTCGACAGGGTCCGGTCGGCTGAGGGGGATCGAAACAAACGTGAAGCAAACGGCCGCTTTTCGGGCGATTTCCTCCCGAAAAGGGTGTAAGAACCTCGATAAAATCCTTGACAGCCACTATTGAAAAAGGTATCCTTTTTTTAACTTTTCTGGAGCAAAATAGACATGGTAAAAGTTCGTTTTTTCGCGGTCCTTAAAAAAATTGTTGGGAAAGAAGAGGTGGTCCTGGACGTTGAAAAAGGAACCACCTTGGAGCAGCTTCTCGGTCGGCTGGAGCGGGAGCTCCCCCCCTTGAAAGATATTTTGAAGGAGGGGAGAATTCTCATCTCCGTCAACCAGGAAGTCGTTCCCAAAGAATGCCTGATTCAAAATGGGGATGAGATCGCTTTTCTCCCCCCGTTCGCCGGCGGATCCTAGCGCGGATGCTAGGATAGACCGGTGTCCTTTATAATCCCCTGATGGATAAGGAATCGCATCGATGGATACAAAACAGCTTTCCGAAAGAATCCGGATTCAGACCGAAGATTTCAGTGTCGAAGCAGAGACCAATAAGGTGAAGAACAGCTCCAAACGGATCGGTGGCATCGTCACCTTTCTCGGCACGGCGCGGGACTTCTCCAAAGGTCGGGACATCAACAAGATCGATTTTGAGCATTACCCCGGCATGGCCCAGAAGCGCCTCGCAGAGATCCGGGAGCAGGCATTAAAGGATTATGACATCATTGAGGTCTCGATCATTCACCGGGTCGGTGAAATTCCGGTGGGCGACAATATCGTTCTGATCGTGGTCGGCGCGGAGCACCGGAAGGACGCCTTTCGGGCCTGCTCCTGGTGCATCGATGAATTAAAGCGGATCACGCCGATCTGGAAAAAAGAGACGACCCCCCAAGGGGAGGTCTGGGTCGAAGAGCATCCATAAACGACATGCTTTGGATCGAGGATCAAAAAAAAGGGATGGAGTGAATCCATCCCTTTTTTTTGATGAAGTCTGTTTCAGCCGGCGCGGCCGTTACTTGCTCTCCTCGAAGAGCCCCAGCTGAATGATCTCCTCGCCGGTGAAAGGGATCGGATAATTGCCGGAGAAACAAGCGGTGCAGAAATGCCGATTCTCTCCCTCTTCCGAATTGTAGACAGCGCGAAAAAGCCCTTCCATCGAGAGGTAAGAGAGGCTGTCTGCGGTAATATACTTTCGGATTTCTTCGACGCTGTGGCTTGATGCCACGAGCTCTTGCCGGGTCGGCGTGTCGATCCCATAAAAACAGGGCGAGACAATCGGCGGAGAGCTGATCCGGACATGGATCTCCTTCGCCCCGGCCGCCCGGATCATCTTGACGATCTTTCGGCTGGTGGTTCCTCTGACGATCGAGTCGTCGACCACCACCACCCGCTTCCCCTCCAAGATTTCCCGCACCGCATTGAGCTTGATCTTCACACCGAAGTGACGGATCGACTGCTGCGGCTCGATAAAGGTCCGGCCGACGTAGTGATTACGAATCAATCCGGTATCATAGGGAACGTCCGAGGCCTCCGAATACCCCAATGCGGCGGGGACGCCGGAGTCGGGGACCGCAATGACGATATCAGCCTGCACCTTTCCCTCACGGGCCAATTCCATTCCAAGGCGCTTGCGGATCTGGTAGACATTCTTGTTAAAGATACGGCTGTCCGGCCTCGCAAAGTAGATATATTCGAAGACGCACTGCGATGGGGAGACTTTGGAGAAGGGCTTAAACGAAAAAATCCCCTTCTCATTGATCTGAATCACCTCTCCCGGCTCGACATCCCGGACATATTCCGCATCGATCAAATCAAAAGCACAGGTCTCCGAGGCTAAAACATACCCCTCCTTTATCTTTCCGAGGCAGAGGGGACGGACACCGTACGGATCGCGGACGCCGATGAGCCCTTCTTCCGAAAGAAAAAGGAGAGAATACGCCCCCCGCACCCGCTCGCAGGCGTCGACAATCCGCTGAATCAGACGCTCCTGGCGGGAGTGGGCGATCAGATGGATGATGACCTCGCTGTCCATGGAAGATTGAAAGATGGCGCCGTAGGCTTCCATCTCATCCCGAAGAAAGCTCGCATTGATCAAATTGCCGTTGTGCACCATCCCCAGCCGGCCCAAGGCGTAATTGACCATCAATGGCTGGACATTCTCCAGGCAGTTGTCTCCGGTGGTCGAGTAGCGATTGTGACCGATCGCAGCATGTCCTTTCAATCGCTTCAACCGATCTTCCGAGAAAATGTCGGCGACCAACCCGGTTCCCTTTTCTTGATGGAAGTCATTCCCATCATAGGTGACGATGCCGCTCGCCTCCTGGCCGCGATGTTGGAGTGCGTAGAGGCCGAGATAGGTCAGGTTGCCCGCCTCAGGATGTCCGTAGACCCCGAAGATCGCGCATTCTTCCTGTAATTTATCGAAAACCAATTCGTCCAATTGCTTCACCCGGCTTATTCCAAATAGGTTGTTAAGCCCCTCGAATAGGCTTCCTTCATCTCAGGGAGGGAGAGGTCGATCAAAGGATCTTTCTTGCCCGGCAAATGGATCTTGAGCGCGTTTCCTTCGGTGGTCCCCAAGATCGAATAGGCGACGCCGGCCTCTTCGATCAAGCTTCGCAATCTGTCCAGATGCCGCTCCTGGAGGCTAACCACAATCCGCGATTGAGACTCCCCAAAAAGGAAGGCATCGGTCCGGACAGCCCCCGGATCTAGCGCAATCATAGCACCCACCGAGGCCGATGACAAGATACAAGATTCGGCGAGCGCAACGGCCAATCCCCCCTCGGAACAATCATGCGCGGAGGAGAGAATCCCCTCCCGGGCGGCGGTTAAGACCACCTTTTGGACCCCCTTTTCCTTCTCGAAGTGGAGCAGCGGGGGATACCCCCGTTCTTGATTATGGAAAAACCGGAGGTACTCGGTTCCTCCGAGCTCTTCCAGCGTTTCTCCAACCAAAACCACCACCTCATGCGGCGCCTTAAACCCGGCCGTCAGGGGCGTTTTCATCCCTTCAATCAATCCGACCATGCCGATGATCGGCGTCGGATAGATCCCAAGCCCCCGCGTCTCGTTATAAAAGCTGACGTTACCGCTGACGACCGGGATACCGAACCGGTTGCAGGCGTCGCTCATTCCGTCAATGCAGACGGCAAAGTGCCACATCGTCTCGGGGCGCTCCGGATTGCCGAAATTCAGACAGTCGGTCAGCGCGATCGGTCTGGCCCCGACGCAGACCAGATTGCGCGCCGCCTCGGCGACGACAATCGCCCCGCCGTAATAGGGGTTGAGAAGACAGTAGAGGCTGTTCCCATCGACCGTCATCGCCAGGGAGCGATCGGTCCCTTTGATTCGAACCACCGCCGCATCCCCCCCGCCCGGCCCGATCACCGTGTTGGTCTGGACCATGTGGTCGTATTGGCGATAGATCCACTCTTTGCTTGCGATGGTGGTCGATGAAAGGAGTTTTTTGAGCGCCTCGGAATAAGATTTCGGCTCCTGAAGGGAATCAATGTTAAAGGATTGGATGAGCTCTTGAAAACGGGGGGTCTCAATCGGACGTTCATAGACCGGGGCCTCGGCAGTCAGCGCAGCCACCGGAATCTGCGCGACCATTTGATCTCCATTCTTGATCGTCAGCATCCGATCGGCGGTCACCTTTCCGATGACAGCGATATCGAGGTCCCACTTCCGGAAGATCGCTTCGACCTCCGCCTCCCTCCCCTTTGTTGCCACCAGGAGCATTCGCTCCTGCGATTCCGAGATCATAAACTCTTCCGGCGTCATTCCCGGCTCGCGACTCGGGACCTTCGAGACATCGATTTCAATCCCCGTTCCGCCGCGATGCGCCATCTCGGAAGAGGAGCTCGTCAGGCCGGCCGCCCCCATGTCTTGAATGCCGATGACCGCACCGGTCCGCATCACCTCCAGGCAGGCCTCCAGCAGGAGCTTCTCGGTGAAGGGATCTCCCACCTGAACCGTGTGCCGCTTTTCTTCCGACTGGCCGAGCTCGGCGCTCGCCATCGTCGCCCCATGAATGCCGTCTCGACCGGTCTTCGATCCGACGTAAATGACCGGGTTTCCGACCCCGCCGGCCGCCGCTTTGACGATGTCTTCCCGCTTGGCGATCCCAAGGCAGAATACATTGACGAGCGGATTCTTGGAGTAGATGTCGTTGAAGTAGATCTCCCCTCCGACCGTCGGCACCCCCATGCAATTTCCATAGGCGGCAATCCCCTCGATCACCCGGTCGAGCAGATAGCGGTTCTTCGGCTGTTCGAGCGATCCGAAGCGAAGGGAGTTCATCAATGCAATCGGCCGCGCCCCCATCGTGAACACATCTCGAAGAATCCCGCCGACGCCGGTTGCCGCCCCTTGAAACGGCTCGATAAAGGAGGGATGGTTGTGGCTTTCGATCTTGAAAACGGCGACCCATCCGTCCCCGATATCGACGACCCCCGCATTTTCTCCGGGGCCTTCAATGACATGCTCTCCCTGCGTCGGGAATTTCCGGAGATGCACCTTGGAGCTTTTATAGCTGCAGTGCTCGCTCCACATAACCGAAAAGATCGCAAGCTCGGTCGAATTCGGTTCTCGTCCGAGCAAATCAAGAATTTTTTTGTACTCTTCATCCGTTAACGGATGAGAAGAAGGTCGGCGTTGCTGAACGTCTGCCATGGATGCCTGCCGTTGTGGTTAGAAGGGTTGATTAAAGGACCCCAGGCTGCTGGGGATGGGTCGATATCAATTGAACAAAACTATTTGCGCCCCGTTGTTCCTCCTACCGGGGAGGGGAGGGCGCGTTGTAGGGATTGAAAAAGCTTGATACCATCTTCACCGCCTAACAGAGGATCGGAGACCCGTTCCGGATGGGGCATCATGCCGAGGACATTTCCCGCTTCGTTTGAGAGGCCGGCGATTTGATCGATCGATCCGTTCGGGTTGGCCGCTTCTGAATCGACCCCGTCCGCGCTCGTATACCGAAAGATGATCTGGTTTCGCTCGCGGAGGCGCGCCAGACCGGCATCATCGATAAAGTAATTCCCCTCGGCGTGGGCGATCGGAAGGGTGAGGATCTGCCCCGGCTGATAGAGCGACGTGAAAGGGGTCTGGTTGTTTTCGACCCGGACATGGACCGTCTTGCAGATGAACTTAAGTGAACGGTTGCGCCGGAGCGCCCCCGGCAACAACCCCGCTTCCACCAAAATTTGGAAGCCGTTGCAGATCCCGAGTACATGGCCTCCCCGCGCGGCGAAGTCAACCACCGCTTTCATAATCGGCGAGAAGCGGGCGATGGCACCGGCCCGCAGATAATCACCGTAAGAAAATCCGCCGGGTATGATCAGTGCGTCAATTTCGGGAAGCCGGGTCTCTTTATGCCAAATAAAGGTGGTCGGCTCTTTGAGAACCCCTTGCGTCACATAGTGGCAGTCGCGGTCACAATTAGAGCCGGGGAAGACAACGATTCCGAAACGCATTCTCTCCTCAATTTGTAAATTTATTAAATTTCTATTCCGTTTTTAGGAGCTCCTTCACGATCTTCAATAGCTCATTGGTCTGAATCGGTTTTGACAGATACGCGTTGGCGCCTAAAGCAAGCCCTTTATCCCGGTCGGCTTGAGACCCTTCCGTCGTTACAATGACGATCGGAATAGAACGGTAGGTCGGATCATTCCGGATCATGCTGACCAGCTTTAGACCGTCCATCAACGGCATGTTGATATCCGAGACGATCAGGTCATAGCGATTCTCCCTTAACTTCTTCAGCGCATCAACGCCGTCGCTCGCCTCCACGATCTTTGAATTCGGAATTCTCTTTAAGCTGAATGTGATCAGCTGCCGCATCGTCGGCGAATCTTCTACCACGAGGAAACGAATCTCAGCCATTTTGCCCCCGTGAATCTTGCCCGCTCAGAAGGTCAATAAAGCCTTGGATCGTCGATAACTTCCTCGCCGACTGGGAGTAAAGCTTGGCGCTGAAAATTGCGGTAGCGGCATGTCCCGCCAGCATCCCGAAGAGCTCTTCGTCGACCCGAGTCAATTTTTTCTTCTTTTGCTCGAGAAGCGTGAAGACGGCAATGACCCCCAGGGTCTGATCTTTAATCTTTAACGGAACGCAGACGATCGGATGGATCTCCCCTTCCGTCTCGGTTCTGCTTAAATCTTCCTCAAAAAAGTTTTCGCCGCTTTGAAATGCCCGGCCGATGATTCCCTCGCCGATCCGAACCTTTTTAGGGCTTTTTGCTTCCATCCCTTCGGATGCAATGGTAGAGAGGACTCCGGATGCCTCGTCCAATAACATCAGGGCAAATCGCTCCGCACCGACGAGATTGATCATAATTTCGATGATGGTCCGCAAGACCTCTTCGAAATCGAGCGTCGAATGGAGCTGATTGCTCGCCACATAGAGGTTCGCCAAATTGTTGTTTTCTTCTTCGACCTCTACGTATTTGGTTGCGAAATTCTTGTTCTCCTCCTCAACCACCCTGAAATGATCGGAGAGACGCTTTCGCTCCTCTTCCGCCTCGGCGAGACGTTCTTGTAACTGCTGAATTTGAGGTTGGCTGTATTGCTGGCTCAGCGCATTGTTCTCTTCCTCAAGCTTCAAAAGCTTATAGCGGAGCCGCTCATTTTCCTTGAGCAGCTCTTGTGTAAACTCCTCCCCTTTTTTGAAAACGCGGAGGAATTCTTCCGCTTTTTTCGACAGGTCGTTTTCTCTTCGCTCCATATCTCCTTACCTTCGAGGTGGGAAGGCCGGTGGATTATATCACACCCCCATTCAAACGCCAACCCTATTTGGGAACCGACCGGCCATACCGATTAATCTCAGCAACCATTTTGTGAAGCGGCAAAATCCGGTCGACCACCCCGGCTTCTATCGCCTCGCGAGGCATTCCGAATACGACCGCAGTCTCTTCCGATTCTGCAATCGTCATCCCCCCTTTTTCCTTGACCTTACTCAGTCCTACTTTTCCATCATCTCCCATGCCGGTGAGAAGGAGACCCAATACCCCGCGACCGAAAATGTCGGAGGCAGAGGACATCATCAGGTCGACCGATGGAGCATACCGATCTCCATCTCCCTTCTTCTTCAAACAGGTATAAATCCGAGAACCCCGCTTCTCGAAAATGAGATGGTGTCCCCCGGGAGCGATGTAGACGCGGCCCGGTTCGAGCGGCTCTCCCCCGTCGACCTCGGAAACCGGCAGGTGCGAGAGCTTATTCAGACGCTCTGAAAAAGACTTGGTAAATCCCGCCGGCATATGTTGAGAGACGACCACCGGCATCGGAAATGTTTTGGGAAGATTCGAAATAATTTCCACCAAGGCCGGCGGCCCGCCGGTCGAGGCGCCGATCGCGAGAATCCGTGAGACCCCCTCCTTCTTTTTGGACAACGGCTTCGACAATTCATCTTTGGATTGGATCTTTGCCATCTTCGCATATTTCTTTGACAAGCTTTCACGCGAGATGCTTGAGATGGTTTCAATTTTGGTGATCAACTCCATCGGATCATCCAGCAAAGAGGCGTTACCCGACGGCTTTTCATAAAAATCACACGCCCCCAATTCAAGCGCTCTAAATACGCTATAGCCGTCCGACCGGGCTGAAATCACCAGTACGGGGGTTGGATAATAAACCATGAGCCAACGCAGAAAGGTAAACCCATCGATATGCGGCATCTCCAGGTCGAGGAGGATCACATCCGGCTTGTTTTCCACGACGCTCTTCATCGCCTTCTCCCCGTTCTCGGCCAATCCAATCACGCTGAGATTTTTAAATCTCTGAACGACCACGTTGACCAACTGCCTGAACAACGGCGAATCATCAACGATGAGGAGATTGACCTCGGGACGGGACAGGCTTTTTCTTTCCATATGCTTCTTACCCCTACTTCGAAAGAAACGGTTTTTGGTAAATCAGGTCGTTTTTAAAGTGCTTTAATGCATACCGCGTCGAAAGGTTCATCAGCGACTCGGAGTGGCCGAGAAAGAGATATCCGCCCGCTTTCAGTTTTTCATAGAACCCCTCAATGACCCGCTTCTTGGCCGGCAGGTCGAAATAGATGATTACATTCCGGCAAAAAATAATGTTGATACCGGAGAGCAGAATCCATTTGTCTTGGTCGTTCAGGTTGAGATAAAGAAAAGAGACATTTTTTTTTACCTGATCACTGATTTTATAACCGGCTCCTTCCTTTGTAAAATATTTCTTTTGAAAATAGGCATCGGTCGCACGAAAAGCGGAAGGCTGATAAATCCCCCTCCGTGCAAATTGCAACACATTCTGGCTGATATCACTCGCGTAGATGTCGACGGTCCAATTCTGAAGGGAGGGATTCTCCAAGAACAACATCGATAATGTATACGGCTCCTCACCGGTCGAACAGCCAGCGCTCCAGACCTTCAATCGTTTCTTCTTGGCTTCAACCTGAAGCAACTCGGGAAGAACCTCCTGCCGGAAGGTCTCCAGCTGTTGATTTTCCCGAAAGAAGTAGGTCTCATGGATCGTCAAGATATCGATCAGCGAAGCGAGCTCCTCCTCCCGCTTCTGATCGTATTTGAGGAAGTAGTAATAGTCGCGAAAGTTGTCAAACTGCCGTCTTCGCGCGCTCTGCTGTAGCCGGCTCTCCATGATGTATTTAGAATCTTCCGAGAAATAGACGCCGGAGAGCTCATAAATCATGTCTCGAAGAAGGCGAAATACCTCCTCGCTGAGAACGATCTGTTTCTCTCCAATATTCATTCGTTCCCAGCCAGCGTCGGCCCCTGCCCTGATCCAATCTGCAATAGGATCGCCTGCGCCGCCTCTTTCACCATCATGTCTTCGTCTGAATGAGCAATCGCTTTCAGAAAAGGGATCGAGGCGCGGTCGCGGAGAGAGCCGATGGCATGGATGGCCGCCACCCGTATCGTCCAGTTGGGATCGCTCAAGAAACGTTGAAGCAGCGGGAGGACAGAGGGCTCCCCAAGGCGGCCGAGCGCGAGGATCGCGGCCTTCCTGACATCGATGTCCCGGTTATTCGTTTCGGCCAGAGCGAGCGGGAGGAAGACCTTCTCTCTGCGCTCTCCAAGCACAGACAAGGCGGCAATTTTTACGACCCCCACCCGATCTGCCAGCAATTCGAGAAGCAGCCGCTGCGTCTTCTCTCCCTCCAGGCGCGCGAGGAGAGGAGGAATTGCCGATCGAACCCAAATATTCTCGTCGTTCAAAAGCGGCTGAAGGTTCTCGATCAAATCGGGAAGCTGCTGGCATTCTTTCCGGAAAAGCATTTTGAGCGCCGCCAATCGGACTTCCGCCGATTCATCTCCGAGCGCCAGCAGAAGATGTTCCGACAGCTCCGGCAAATCGAAAGCGCCTAATACTTCCACTGCGATCTTGCGAATTTCCGTCTCCGGGTCTCTCAGCAGCAACCCTAATAACGGAATCATTTCCGGTGCCCCGAGCTGCCCAAGAATAAAGAGTGCACTGGAGCGAAGGGCGGGGCTCTCATCTCTGAGAAATGGGAGGAGAATCTCCCTCGACAAATCCCCCTTCATTTGAAGGAGTGCCTTTACCACCGCTTCTTGGACATTTGGATAGGGATCTCCCAGCAGTGGCAGCAGCGGCTCAATGGCTGAGGGATCTTTCATCCTTCCCAATGCGATCGCTGCGGCCTGGCGGATATGGCCGTTGCTGTCTCGGATCAACTCCAGCAGCGTCGGAACCGATTTGCGATCTTCCACCCTCCCGAGGACCTTGGCGATGACCTCTCGAACCCCCTCTTCTTGGCTCTTGGAATGCAAAATCAGCCGATCAACCCCTTTTTTCCCGATCTCCACAAGGGCCGTTATCACCTCTTCTTGACATTCACTGAGAGCCAGTGCAAGAAGCGGCGAGGTCGCCCGGACCTCTTCCACCCATCCGAGCACGCAGATTCCCGCCCGTTGCAAAGATGGATCTGGGTCTTGAAGGGTTCCCATTAATAGAGAATAGATCTCTTCGCCATAGATTTTCCGGGTCGCCTTTTGAATGCGAATCCGATCGGCCTCCGATTGCCTTCCTGCCAAGGCGATAAGCGCCTTAAGGGCCGCGTACCGGGTTCCCTTTGGCCCCGATTGGAGCGCCGAAAGGATGGTAAGGACCGCTTCCATATTGCCGAGAGCGCCTAAGGCCGCCAGCGCACCCTTCCGGTAGATCTGTTTACTTGAAATCTCGATAAGCGGTTCGACCGCCCGGATATCCCTGATCTGTTGAAGCGCCCGCATTGCCGAGAAAACGAGGAGAGGGTTATCCTTTTTTAATATCTCCACCAGCGGCAGCACCGCGGCGGGATCTCTTAACTTTCCCAACGCCTCCACGGCCGATGCCGCCACATTTTCATTTTCGTCCGCGAGAAATTTCATCAGGTCGGGCA
Organism: Candidatus Manganitrophaceae bacterium; assembly: GCA_016200325.1. Lineage (NCBI taxonomy): Bacteria > Pseudomonadati > Nitrospirota > Nitrospiria > Candidatus Troglogloeales > Candidatus Manganitrophaceae > Candidatus Manganitrophaceae bacterium. The sequence goes on along the minus strand of JACQEZ010000020.1, from coordinate 315,541 downwards.
CCGACCGCTTATCCCCGATTTCTCCGAGCGTGTCGATGATCAATTTCCGGATATCGGCATCAGCCCCGGTCAGAGACAGAAGCAGCGGCTGCACGGCCGCATTGCCGATTTGAATAAAGACTTCGACCACGGCATTTCTCATTCCGATATTTTTCTCGCCGATGCCTTTCTCATCGGCCTGCTTCTCCTGGCCGAGCCGGTCGATCAGCTGACCGACAATCCGATTCCGGTCGACCTGCTCCGCCAAGATGGTCACTGCTGCTTTCCGAACCCGCCACTCTCCATCTGACAAGGCAGCAATGGCATAATCAATCGCGCCCCCGGCCGGGAGTCCGGCCAACGCGTTTAGGGCGCAGAGCCGGGTTTCAACCTGGTCGCTCTTCAAGTTCGCTATTTCTTCTTGAATCGATTTCATCGATGCCCGATCTGATCGACAAGGGTCAGGAAGGCGCTCCCTTCTTCTTCAGAATAAAATCATCAAAAGCTTCTTTATAAAAATCGTCTCTTCTCTCTAGTTCCTCCGCAACCCGGGAGTGATAGTGTTTCCTCCCTTCCTCAATCTCTTCTTTGAGTAATTCAAAAAATCGATCGGACCGGAGTCCCTCCTCGACCTTCTTTTTGTTGTACAACACGATGTCCGAAACGATAATGCGTGCCAGCCGTCGGGCATCCTCAACCTCTTTGGGTTCCTTCACCGGCGGAGGCGCCTCTACCGGGGGAGGGGAAAAGCTCTCTTCCGTCACCGAATCGGATGTTTGCTCTAAATCAAATGTACTTTCCCGATCTTCAATGGCCGGTTTAGAAGGGGTAAAGGAAGTCTCTTTCTCCATGAGAGGATCGGCGGTCGGCTCCATTTCGAGCGGCTCAGCGGTCGCCAAGATCGGCCGGCCACCCATCCGATTCAGATGTTTTTTAATTTGGACCAGAAGGTCCTTCTCAACATTGTGCCGCTCGATATAATCATCCGCCCCGAAAAGAGAGCTCGGTTCCCGACGATATTTATTGTTCTTGTCATAGATAGACGCCAGCAGAATTACGATCGTTCCCTTCAACCGCGAATCTTTCTTGATCAAATTACAAAAGTCGCTTCCAAGACCATCCGGAAGGCCGATATCGATCAGGGCCACTGCAGGATGATGACGATTCAATAACGAGAGGATCTCCTTTCCTGAATTCGCTTCGATCATATTGAAGGACGCGCTGGCGAGAATCTCACGGACCAACTCTTTGGTCCCTTCGCCATCAATCGCCACGACCACTTTTCGGGGATCACCCGTTGAAGAAACGACCCCGTTTTGAGAGGTCTCCTCTCTGGACAACCTCTCCGGGGGAAGGGATCTCTCCAGAGCAGGAGGAGGAATGGATCTCTCGGCGGCGGGAGGGATGGACCGCTCCGCCAAAGAACCGGACCGTTCCACCGAAGGGGGCGATTTCCTAGTCGGCAAGGCTTCCTTGGGCTCTGCCAGGATATCGATCTCCAATCTCGCCTTTAATATGGAGCGACACCCGATGCAGACGAGCGCCGTATCATCGTCGAGATGCTTCATATCAATGGTCAGCTTTAATTGACACTTCGGACAAAGTATAGTCATTCCCTACTCCTTCTCACCAACGGAATTCCGGGAGAGCGGTGATTCTCCCCGGAAGTCCCGCTTAGAAATTCCTTTTCGAAATCAGTATCGATCTTTCTGCGCTAGAGCTTAAACCTTGAAATCTCCGCTTCCAACTGTTGGGCCTGCTGCATCAACTCTTCGACCGCAAAACCAACCTTGCCGACCGTGTCGACATTTTCGTGCGTCACCTTTTTAATCTGATCGACCGCATGCATAATCTCTTCGCTTTGCCCTTTCTGATCAAAGGTCGAATTGGCAATCTCCTGGGCCAGGCGAGAGACCTCCTCCACCGTTTCTCGGACTTTTTTCATCCCTTTCGAATGACTCAATAAGACCGATTGCAATCCTTGCGTGATCGATTTCATCTTATGGGTGACTTCAATGATTTTTTCAGATCCCTTGCTCTGCTCATTGGTCGCTCTCGCAATTTGATGCACCATCTGGTTGACCCGTTCCATCGAGGTGGTTACCCGCTTGACAGCCTTCGATTGCTCTTCCATCGTATTGGCCACGAAATTCACCCGATGCGTGGAATGGCTGATGCTCTCGACAATCTTGCCGAGGGCTTCATGGGCCGATTTCGAAAACTGAACCCCTTCTTCGACGCGAGTCGTTCCGACCTCGATCGCCTGAACGGCCACTTTCCCTTCGGATTGCAGCGCTTTGATAATTTCATGGATCTCATGCGTGGAAGAGGCGGTCCGGTCGGAGAGTTCCTTGATCTCGTTTGCGACCACGCCGAATCCCTTTCCATGCTCTCCCGCCTGCGCCGCGATAATCGCCGCATTCAATGCCAAAAGGTTGGTCTGCTCCGCAACCTCATCGATGACGCTGAGGAACCGACCGATGTTCTCAGTTTGTTTCTGGAGATTGCGGATGACTTCAAATACTTCCATGGAGTATTCCTTAATTCGTGCCATCCCCTCCATCGTCATCTCAACGGTTCTCTTTCCGGTGTCGGCATTCACGCTCACTTGATTCGAGAGGTCGACTGTTTGATGAATACTGTCCCGCATCTCCTTGAGCGACTGGTCCATCTGGATCATCGCCGAGGAGGTCGTCTCGGCTTCTCCCAGCAGCGTCTCCACATTCTCGTCGATCTTTTTTACGGAAGAGGACATCCATAGAATTGAAGAGGAGGTCTCTTCCACCGACAAATTAAGGACCGTCATATTCTTTGCAATTTCATCCATCGCAACGCTCATCTGTTGGATCGCTTCGGCACTCTCTTTGGAGATGCCCGCCAAGCTCTCGCTTGTTTCCGCGACGTTGCGAATGCTGCTGTTCATCTGCTCAATCGAGACGGAGGTGGCCTCCGTGGCATTGATTTGAATCTCCGCCCCTTGCATGATTTCTCGGCTTCCTTGTAAAACGCCGCTGGAGGTGGATGAGACCTTTCGCGCCGCTCCCAAGATCTGGGAGATCAGGTTTGCGAGCTTTTCAGCAAACAGGTTGAACCCGCCCGCGAGCTTTCCAATTTCATCACTGCTTTTCACCTCCAATCTTTTCGAAAGATCCCCCTCACCCCCTGCAATATCTTGAATTCGCTCCGACACCTTAATCAGCGGCTTCATCGCGAGCCGCCCCATCGAGAACTTCAGCAAGAATCCGGTGGTTAAGAGGGTGGCCATCGAAATGATGAAGAGATTCCTCTTTTGCTCCCGGATGTCTTGATAGGTTCCATCGATTGAGGTGGAAATCATCAAAACGCCGCGAAGCTTATGGTCCGAGTTATGGCAAAGAAAACAACGGTCAAAATTGGGAAGGGCCTTTAAGTAGGTCATCACATTTTGGTCGCCGATTTTCTCGAAGTAATAGGTGTCGGGGCGCGTCGGATCCTGCTGATACTCGCGGAACGCGGTCCGGAATTCGGTCGTGGTCACGCCGTCCGCCAAATTATGCTCTTTATTCGGGTGATTGCCGATCCATTCCGGACGAAGACCTCCCGGAACCCTTGTCTTCACATCCTCCAATGTCGTGAAATCTTGAAAGGCTTCCTGGGTGCCATTTCCGGTTTTTCCCCGTATGATTTGAATTCGGACCATGCCTGGAATATCTTTTAAGTCTTGGATGATGTGTCTTGCGATATCGGCTCTGAAGTTGACCATGCTTCGGTCCAGCGTTCGATGAATCGACGATGCGAGCATTTCGGATTTATCGTGCGATTGTGAGATCGCATATTTCTCGATTCGCTCCGAGAGAAGATAATAGAGAAATCCAAATCCACACAGCAAAAAGGTCAAGATGATCGCCAGGATCTTTGCCTGCAGGTGATTCGCGAAATAGACTCTCAACTGTTTCATTTTTCTCTCGTGTTTTGGGAAGAATAATTCTCAGTTCGATTCAGCCCCGGCTGAGGGCCGATTCGATCTGAGATAGTTCCATTTCCGTCCAGAGCTGTTCGAGACCGAGCAATACAATCAGCTGGGTATTCATCCGATAAACCCCCTTGATGTAGGGAGCATTTTTATCCAAAATGGCTTCAACGCTTTGGATCTCTTCGCCGATCACCATCACCTGGACCACCCGGTCGACAAGCAACCCGATCTTTTGCCGACGCACATCCAGGATTAAGATATGTTGCGCCGATTCGGCGGCGGAAGAAGCCTTCAGTTTTTTTCGCAAATCGATTACAGGAACGACCCGACCTCTCAAATCGATGATTCCTTCTATCCCATTTGCGGCGCCCGGCAAAGGCCGAATCGATTTTGCATAAATGATCTCTTTAACCGATTCGATCGGCACCCCATATTCCTCTCCGGCGACAAAAAAATGGACGATTCTTCTCTGGGTGGCGGACGGCTCATTTTTATTTTCGATCCCTTTAAAGGAACTCATCGGATTCCGTTACACCTTAAACCGATCAATCTCATCTTTGAGCCCGTTGGCCTGAGTAATCAGGCCCTCGACGGCATCTCTCATTTGGAGCGCCATCTGCATGCTGACCTGCGTGATCTGGTGAATCTCCAGGATCGATTTGACAATGACTTCGCTCCCTTTTTTGTGCTCGCTCATGCCACGGCCGATCTGCTGGATTCGGAGGGTGACATCCTCAACCGCATCACTGATCTGCTTGCTTCCATTGGCTTGCTCTTCCGTCGAGCTTTTTACCTGTCGGGTGATGACCCGCATCTTCTCGGATGCCTCGGTAATATGTTCGATCCCCTCCATCTGTTCCTGCATGGCCCGGTTAATTTGTTGAACCATGACATTCATCTTTTCCATCGCTTGGCTGACCTGATTAATTGCTTGAACCTGCTCATACGTGGCTTTTTCAATCTGTCGGGACATCGATGACGACTGTTTCGACGTCTCGAGAATTTTGTTCAGCGATTCGCGCGCATTGACCGAAAGGCGGACCCCCTCCTCTACACTCAGGGCCCCTTCGTTGATTGAAACAACCGCATCTTTCGCCTCCGTCTGTACATCGACGATCAGTTGCGCAATCTCTTTTGTCGACGAGGCGGTCCGGTCGGCCAAATTTTTGATTTCATCTGCAACGACTGCAAATCCTTTCCCTTGCTCACCGGCCTGAGCGGCTAAAATAGCCGCATTTAATGCAAGAAGGTTCGTCTGTCGCGTCACCTCATCAATAACGGTCAGGATTTTCCCGATGTGCTCTGTTCTTTCATCCAGTTTTTTGATGACGTTCTCAGATTTTTCCACCGTTCTTTTAATCTTCTCCATCCCCTCGATGGTCTTCTCAATCGCGCCCATCCCAAGTTCGGCGGCATCTTGGCTCACCTTCTCTGTCATCAGGGCAGACTCTTTTGCATTCTTCTCCACCTCGCGAATCGAGGCGTTGACCTCATTAATGGAAGCGGTCGTGGCCTCGGCATTCATCGACAACGCATCAACGTGTTCGACGACCTGCTTGATCGATCCCGACATTTGAAGAAGAGACGAAGCGGTGTCCTCTACGGAGCCCGATAGGGTCACCGTGCTGGTGGCAACCTGACTGATCGCGGTACTCATCTGGATTAATGACGAAGAGGTCGCCTCCGCAGAGGCGGACAGTCCGTCGATATTCTCAGAGATGCTTTTGACGGAGGCGTTCATCTCTTCAATAGATGAGGAGGTCTTCTCCGCCGCCTTGGCCTGGTGGTTGGCTCCTTCATTGATCCTTTTTGCATTCAGCATGATTTTGTCGGAGACGGTCGCCACCTGTTGAGAGGCATCCTGAATTTTCTTGATCATTCCTTTCAGACCGACCGACATTTTGGACAAGGCCGCTGCCAGAATACCGACTTCATCGTTCGTTTTGATCTCGATCGATTGCTGAAAGTTCCCTTCTGCAATTTGAACAGCAATCGCACTCATCTGCTCTAGCGGACCGATAATAATCTGGGCAAAAAACAGAGAAATGACGATGCCGATGCCGACGAGCAATGCGATCACCGGGAGGATAATCGTCAGAAGACGCCCCGATTCGGCTTCGATATTCTTCAAGGAAAGCCCGAGTCGGACCGATCCCACCCGTTTCCCCCCCTCCGATCTCATCGGATTTAAGATGACCGGTGCGACGACATCGAGATAGTTTCCGGAATGATTCCGATACCGATAGACCGTGGGCTCGGCCGTCTTAACGGCTTGAGTCGTGAGCGGGTCGGTGTGAATTGGGTCGGATTCACTTTCCTCTGAACTAAAAATGACTTTACCGTCATTGTTAATGAGAACAAGATAGACCGTTTCCGATCCGTCGACGATGCCGAGGGTCATCTGCTTTAGGAGGGCTTTGTCTTCTGTCGAAATCGCTGCACTTCCATTGCTTGCTACGCTGCTCGCCAATGCCAAACCGCGCTTCTGCAGTTGACTCTCAAAAGATCTTTGTAATCCGACGAACAGGGTTAATCCGATGATGCAGCCGATCATCATGAGCAATAAACTGATGACGAGCATGAACTTAAACTTTAATCCCAGTTTTACACTTATTTTTTCTGCCTCTTGCATATCACTCCTCATCGACACGATCGAGTTCCAATACTTTTTCAGTCTCTAGAAGAATGAGGAGGCGATCCCCATGTCTGGCAATATTTCGGATGAACCCGCTGCTACTGGCGGCGACGCCGGCGGGAGGCGGCTCCAGACGATACCTCAACAGCCGAGCCACATCATTTACCTGGTCGACCAGCATGGCCGCCCTTCCCTTTTCCGTTGTGCAGATGATGAACCGGCTCTTCGGTCCTTTCACAAAGGCAGGCAGACCCAGCTTAGAACGGATGTCAAAAACGGGAATCACATTTCCTCTCAGGGTAATAATGCCTTTAATATAAGCAGGGGTCCGTGGGAGCATGGTCATTTCGGCCATTTTTGAAATTTCCTGAACCAGCTTGATGTCGACTGCATATTCTTCTTCTGCAAGATTGAAGGTGAGGAGTTCAACCTCTTCCGGATCTTCCAAAAAGGGCTCCTCGGGGGTATCGTCCGATTGATCTTTAATGGAAGACGATGGAAGGTTCCCGTCTTCCGTCGGTGACAACGCCCCTTCCGAAGCGTCGGAAGCCGGAGGGGCGTCTGACACCGCGCAGGTTTCCTGAGGAGGCAATTCAATGTCTTCTTGAGTCAATTCCGGCGTCGACACACTCGCGCCACCTTTTTTACTCGGCCGTCCCTTCTTTGCCATGAGACTCCATTCGTCTAGACCAATTCTCTCGAACCTTTTCGGCGGCCTTGCTCACGATAAAGCCTTCATCCGTTAATGCTTTCACCTCTCTCAGAAAATAAAAATCCTGATCGGTAAATTTCTTAAAAACTTTTTTCCCGTGCGGCTCCAAAATGGGCCTGACCACCCCAATCAAAACCCAGTAATCCAACTGTCGATGTGAGAGGTTCAGTCGTCTGCATATTTCCTTGGGCCCAAACCGGTGCGGTATCGGTAGTTCCATGACGATGTCTTTCTTTTTACATGAAGAAGGTTACAATCACATCCCACAGGGTTGTGGGAATTTTGATCTGGAGAACTGCAAGCGTCATGCCTCTTCGGTATAAATAGGGCTTATAAATTTTTCCAATCATAACGTGTGCTTCCAATCCGGAAACGCAATCCGGATGAAAAGATTTCATTCTGATGTGTAATTACATTCCGGAGAACGACCAAAAAATGTCATTGACATATTACGGCCTTGTGGTATCTTGTAGCGGACTTTTCATCTCATCAGTGTCCTAAGATAAGCCCTGAAATAATAACAGTTTGCGGATTAAGAGCAGTACGACGCGCATTTGTGTAGTCCATCCTGCGAGGAGAAGGTAGATGAGTCAAACACACGGACGGTACCGACCATTTATTTCTCTATGGGGAATTCTGTTCTTCCTATTCTTATCTCTTTCCGTAGCACATGGATTTGAAATCAAAGGTTTCTCCGATGTTGATTTTTTAAAGAGCACGCTGAAGGGGGATCCGAATGAAAACGGATCATTTTCATTGGGAGCGATCGATCTTTATGTTTCGGAACTCGTGACAGACCATATTGAAATTCTGACCGAGATGGCCCTGGAAGATGGAGGCGTTGACGTCGAGCGGCTTCAGATCGGATATATTTTTAACGATGCCCTCAAAATCCGGGCAGGTCGTGTCCACAATGCTCTGGGCTATTGGAATATTACCTTCCACCATGGAAAGCAGATGCAGACCACCATCGATCGCCCATTTTTCATTAAGTTTGAAGATGAAGGGGGTCTTTTTCCGGTTCATCTGGTCGGCGTCTGGACGGCAGGCCGCTACTCGCTCGGACCGCTCATTTTCGGATATGATCTGATGGTCGGGAATGGCTCTAGAATTATGAATGTCGGGGCGACCGAGGGGGTAGAACTTGACCCGAACAATGCCACGGATGACAATAAGAATAAGGCGGTCTCATTTCGCCTTCAGGTCAGCCCGCGGTTTATGACCGCACTCAAGATAATCGGCTCGGGGAGCTTTAGTAAAGTGGATGGGTATGACTCGACCGGCCTCCGGGTCCTCCAGGTCAGACAGCAAATATTGAATGCCGCTCTCATCTATGATCAAGAGGGGCAGCCTTTTGAACTGCTCTCCGAAGTCTTTTGGGTAAATAACAAAGATGAGCTGGCCGGTCTGGGAACCAGCAGAAACACATTTTACTATGTGCAGCTCGGATATACTCTAATAGATTTTCTGACTCCCTATACTCGCTTTGAACAGAGCCTCATTCAGGAAGCAACCCCAACACGCGCCGGGGATCCGTATATGGCGGCGCTTTCCGCCGTCGATAGATGGATTGCCCTCGTGGGAGTGCGGTATGATATTTCCGCTGAAACAGCATTAAAAGCGGAGGTGCGGAGAGTTCACGAAAGAGGAATAGAAAATCACTCCGAATACGCCGTACAGTGGTCATTCGCATTCTGAGAGGAGGGAGAGAATGTTAAAGTCAGCGCTGCTTCTGATGGCTTCCATCGCCATCTTCTGGGCAGCCCCGGTCCGGGCGGAGGACATCGCAATTATTGTGAACGGGCAGGTTGATATTACATCCATATCCCTCGACGACGTGCGGGAAATCTACCGCGGGAAAATTCAATTCCTCGCGGGGAAAAGACTCAAACCGATCGATCAGGCGGAAAACCAGGAGATCCGGAAGGTTTTCTTGGGAGAGATTCTTCGAATGTCGAAATCAGAATATACCAAGCATTGGATGCATTTGGTTTTCCTGGAGGGGACCAACGCCCCGGTATTGCGGGACGACAGCACCGCGGTAATCGAGTCGGTCCGAGAATCAGAAGGGGCCATCGGTTATGTCTGGAGTTCCGAGGCAGTCCATGCGAAAGGGGTCAAAGTCGTTTCAACCCTCCATACAACGGCAAAGAAATAATCGGCCCGCCCCTCACCCACCGCGCTTTCAAGCCTTCTTTCCATTACAATTCGCTTCAAACCCGTCCGATAGAGAACCCCGCATTTGCCTTTCAATCAATCTAAATGCAAATTCGCCAGTCACTTCGGAAGAGCGTCCGGTCGTTTATTCATTTAGGATGGATGTGACTGATGGCTGGAGGGCGGAAAGGATTCTATCCCGCCGTAAGTTCGGTTTTCCGTTTGTCTTTTCGTTGAAGCGCCTCTTCGATTAAAGAGGCCACATCGAGCACCAAGATCGTTTTACGACTTCCCAATTCAGTTGCCCCGGAGATCCCAGGAACATCTTTCAAAAGATCACCCAATGCCTTAATTACAATTTCCTGTTGGCCTTCGATTGCATCGACCACCAATCCAATTCGCTTCTCAGCCAACCCAACCACAATCACATAAAGGCGCTCGTTGGAAGACCCTCCTCCCCTCAAATTAAAGAGATCTTTTAAACGAATCAGAGAAAGGGTATGGTCCCTCAGGCGGATGACCTCTTTTCGCTCTATCGTCTTTATTTCTTTTTGTAATATTAAGAGACTTTCCGATACGGCGTTCAGAGGAATGGCAAACGTCTCCATGCCGACTCGAACAATCAGCGCTTTAATAATTACCAGCGTAATCGGCAATGTGATAATGAAGCGAGACCCCCTTCCCAGGACGGTCTCGACATCGACCAAGCCTGAAAGCTTAGAGATGTTCTTTGCAACCACGTCGAGACCGACCCCTCTTCCTGAAACTTCGGTGACCGTCTCACGGGTCGAAAACCCGGGGAGAAAAAGCAGATTAATCAAATCCCGTTCGCTATATTCCTTCGCCGGATCGATGAGCCCTCTCTCCAGTGCCTTATGATATATCCGGTTGGTATCGATGCCCCGGCCGTCATCCTCAATTTCGATCACGATGTGATTCCCCTTTTGTATTGCACGGAGATGCATCGTCCCGACGTCCGGCTTGTTGGCTTTTGCTCTTTCTTCCCGGTTTTCGATACCATGATCCAGGGCGTTTCGAATAAGGTGAAGAAGGGGATCTGCCAATTCTTCGACCATCGACTTATCCATTTTGGTTTCTTCACCCGAAATCAGCAGGTTCACCTCTTTGTTCAAATCTCGCGACAGCCGACGCACCGTCCGGATCAGACGATCAAAAATCTGTCCGATCGGGATCATCCGAATTTCCACCAGTCGCTCCTGAAATTCGCCGATCCGCTTATCCAGCATTTTCGAGGCTTTTAACAACTCTAGAGACGGTCCTGAAAAACCGGTCTGCTCAATGAGATCTTTGCTGATTTGGCTCACCACCGCTTTACTAAGGATGAGCTCTCCAACCATATTCAAAAGCACATCGAGCTTTTGAATATCGACCCTGACCGTTTGCGTGAGGCTTCGGAGCGATGCCGATTCTTGCGGCGCGCTCAAAGCGGTCGGGTTTTCCGCCGAGGATGGAGCGGCAGAAGCGTTCTCTGTGCGCTGTATCGGAGCAATCTCTGTAGCATTTTTTTTTCGGATCTCACGAACAGATACCCGCTCCGAGACGATATCGGGAGCCAAGGGAGGACTTCCTGTCGGAACACCGACAATCAGGTTAAACTCCATTCCCCCTTCGTTGGAGGAACTAATATTAGGGAGCGTGGTGATAATCTCCCCGAGGCTTTGAATCTTTGCGCTCAGGGCCGAGAGGTCGGTATCAAATGTCTCGAGCTTAAATTTTGCCTGCACTTCATACAGGACGGTATCCCCTTTGATATTCTCTAAAAGGCGATGGCTTTCATATTCCGTGAGGACGTTCAATACGGCGGGATCGAGGTCGACCCCTTCCAGCGGTTTGGCTCCGCTCTCTTGAGGTTTTCCGTTCAGGACCGCCTGTATCCGCTCGTCCAGAGAAGAGCCTTCCGGCCCTTCCTTTCCCTGTGTGGCGGACTCGATCATCCGCTGCAGCAGATCGACTCCATCAACCAGGACGGAAAATACTTCAGCGGAGAAGCTGAGCTTTCCCATGCGAAGCCGGTCGAGCATGTCTTCAAGGTGATGGCTTAACTGAGAAACATCGGTCAGCCCGATCATTCCCGACATTCCCTTGAGGGTATGCGCAGCCCGAAAGATCGCATTAATGATATCCGGTTTAACCTGGGCTCGGTCGGGAAGGTTTTCAATGATTTGAATATTTTGATGGAGGAGGTCTATCAGCTCTTCCGCCTCAGGAACGAAATCGGTCAATGCCGGATCATTTCTCTTCTTGACCATGCGTCTCCTAATTCAGCTTTAAAAGCTCTTTTACGACCTTTTTAACTTGCTCGGGATCGAACGGCTTAGTGATGTATCTCTTCGCACCGAGGGAAAGCCCTTTTTTGATATCGGCCTGACCGGTTTCCGTCGAGATAATGACCAGAGGAATATTTCGGTATATCTCATGGCTCATGATGAAGTGAACGATTTCAAGACCGTTGATTTGGGGCATGTTGATATCGGTCATAATCAGATCAAATGGCTGCATTGGGAGGGCCTTGAGGGCCTCAAAACCATTGGTCGCTTCCACGGCGTCGACCCCATCAATCTCCTCAATCGCCGAGACCAAAAGTGATCGCATCGGCGCAGAATCATCTACCACAAGCACCTTTTTGATTCCTTCTCCTCCAATCGATGATTAATCCCTTACTGTGGAGATCGAGTCGAGGCGTTCTAGATTAAAGCGCCTCTCCATCTGAGTCTCTATGCAGGCCCCCGTTGCCTCACCTCTTGTAATTTCCTCTCGAGCTTGGCCTTTCCGAAAGCGAAACCGGCAACTCTGACAAAAGCCTCCAGCCCTTCCGTTTCCGAGATTGTATTCCGCTCTGGCAGGTTATCTCCATACAACAGGGCAATGACCTCTGGACCATTGAGTAACGGTGCGAGAAAAATTTCCTCCGGCCACCCTCCTCCAATTTGATCGATGAAATACCGGTGCCATTTTTCCTGTGGGAACGTTCCTTTGTAGCGCCCTTTGTTTTCGATGACCTCCCTAAAAAGGGACGGTTCCGTCAATGGGATTTGAACCTCGCGAATTTTTTCATCCGCAACCTGGTCTTCAAATTGAAGGCCGAATTGACCGAGTCCCAGAATATCCTGACGCCGAACCAAAAAAATAATGGCGCGGTTCATCACCTCGCTCGCAAAGCGTAGAACAAGAAGGGTGATTTCGCTGCCGCTCGCCGGTCCGGAGAGTTCCTCAATCATCGATGTCAGCAGGGCAAGATCTTTCCGATAAGATGTTTTTGTCGAGGCATCCACCGATCCGCCTCCGGTTGAAGAAGCATCTTTTTCGAAAGAACTTTGCCCCTCTGGGGAATCCGGCTCAGCGGAGGGAGGAGACCCGTTCGAGACGGGAGGAAGCGTTTTCTGCTCCAGCTGATCGCGCTGATCGCGTTCATACTCATCCTGAAGCCGGCTCGCTTCCATCATCAAAAAATCAAGGTTGAGTCCCGACTCCAGGGTCAAGTCATTGGCCACCGGATTTCCAAGTTCGAAATGAAACGAGCCGCTTTTCCAATTGAGGAAATCCCGAACGACCTCGGCCAAATGATTCCTGAGCTCCTGCTCCAGCACTCCTTTAGAGACCGCTCCGATTTTTTCTAAAACGGCTCCAATCGGAAGCTTCGCCGGCCCTGTTTTCTGGAGCTTCAACGCTTTTTCCAGCTCTTCCGTCGTGATCAATCCTTTTTTGATTAACGTATAACCAAGACGGTTGACGCTGTCGGAACTCCCATAAATCAGCATCCCTTTATTGAAGACCAGACGCCCGGTTCCCTCTTTCCGGATGACGGTCAAGACACCCGAACGCTTGCTGAGGCTGATGATTTGAAAAATATCGGCCAGGCCGAGATCTTCAAGTCGTCCTTCAAGACTCATAATTATCCTTCGGGGTCGATTTCATAACGGTATGTTTCAATAACAGTATTGGCGAGCAGCTTTTCGCACATTTCCTTGACACTCTTCTCGATCTGATCGGCCGGTCCGGGGGCGAGAACCAGTTCCATATACTTCCCGACGCGGGCCTCCTTGACTCCCTTAAAACCGAGAACCGAGAGCGCATGCTCTATCGCCTTTCCTTGCGGGTCCAAAATGCCGCTCTTCAGCGTGATATAAATTTTTGCTCTCATCTCTTTATCCTACTCTGTAATGATACCCTAAAATGGTTTTTTATGACCGCAAGACCCGTTAAGCGCCACTGAAAACCCGCTTGTAAATCGCTTCGATATGAGCGACAAATTGATGCGGATCGAAACAGCCCTCGACTTCCTGAGCGCTCAACTTTTTCAAGACCTCCGGTCGAGAGAGGATCGCTTCTTTAAAAGATCCCCCTTTATTAAAGACCTCCATCGCGGTAGACTGCACGATCTCATACGCCTGTTCACGCTCCATCCCCTTCCGAATCAAGAGGAGCAGTACCTTTTGGGAATAGATCGTTCCCCCCGTCCGTTCCAAATTCTCGGCCATCCGTTCCGGATAGACGAAAAGGCCTTTCATGATTTTGGTGAAACGCGCCAGCATGAAATCGAGAAGAATGGTGCTGTCTGGAATAATGATCCGCTCGACGGAGGAGTGGCTGATATCCCGCTCATGCCAGAGGGGAACGTTTTCAAGCGCAGCGTTGGCGTTCGATCGGATAATGCGCGCCAAGCCGCAAATATTTTCGCAACCGATCGGATTCCGTTTGTGAGGCATTGCAGAGGAGCCCTTTTGCCCTTTTTCAAACGGCTCTTCCGCCTCGAGCACCTCCGTCCGTTGCAGGTGGCGAATCTCGGTGGCGAATTTTTCAAGACTGGCCGCAATCAGGGCAAGCGTCTGAATAAATTGGGCGTGTCGATCCCGCTGAACGATTTGATTTGAGACCGGTTCCGGCTTAAGCCCCAGCTTTTCGCAGACATAAGCCTCGACGGAAGGGTGGAGGTGGGCGAATGTTCCCATGGCACCGGAGATCTTCCCGTAGGAGATCACCTCCTTCGCTTCTTCCATACGATGCAGATTCCGCTTGATCTCGTCATACCAAAGGGCTATTTTCAGACCAAACGTAATCGGCTCTCCATGAACCCCATGCGAGCGGCCGATCATGACTGTCTCCTTATACTGCTCCGCCTTTTGTTTCAGCACGATCATGAGCGCGCGAAGATCGCCGAGGAGAATGTCCGAGGCCTGGCGCATCATCACCGCCAGTGCCGTATCGAGCACGTCGGAAGAGGTCATTCCCAAATGAAGATAACGTCCGTCCTCTCCGACTTTTTCGGTGATCGACGTCAAAAACGCAATGACATCATGTTTGACTTGCTTTTCCAGTTCGTCGATTCGAACAGGATCGATCTTCGCCTTTGAGCGGATGACCTCCGGCACCGATTTCGGCACCTCTCCTTGTTGCACCATCGCCTCGCAGGCAAGGAGTTCCACCTGAAGCCATGTTTCGTACTTGTTTTTTGACTCCCAAATCGCCGTCATTTCAGGCCGGCTATACCGATCAATCATGTTCTACTCTCACCGCCGAAAGCGCACCGCTCCGGACATAAGTTCCATTCTTAATCATCTGTTGAAGGGCCCTCGCCTTCTCCCCATCTTTAACGACAAAGGTCAAATCAAACGGCTCGATCCGTCGGATCTCCTCCATTCCTCTCAAAAAAGCTTCGACCAAAAGAGAGCAATCGAGAGGGCGGACGGGTGACATCGGCAGCTCAACGGCACATTCTCGCGCTTGAAAACCGACAATCGTCTGAAAAACTTTTTTGGCAACGGAACTAAAATAGGAGTAATCGTATGCAGCGCTGGGGCCCAGACCTGCCAAGACCACCTTGGGAACTTGCATCTTCTGCTGTGTGGCAAGGAGGAGGATCTCACCTAACTTTCCGGTGACCTTCCCCCGCATTAAGAGGGTCGAGAGGATACCGCCGTAGAGCCAATCGACCTCTCCAGCCAGGCCCCGCAGCGGTCGAATGTCCTCAAAACAAGAAACCACGAGCACCTCGGAATGAAGTGTCGTCAGCTTCCCGGAAAAGATATTTACCCGCACCACGCACTCCCGGTCAAACACAGACCGACAGACCCGCTCTTCTAAGGGC